>CAMODS010000061.1 GCA_946611525.1 uncultured Lachnospiraceae bacterium
CCCTGGCCCGCCGAAGAGCGGCTGCCGCGGAGTCGTATGCCGTGGCTCCCGATGCATCTGCCTTGTCCCTGGGATAGTAGTCGAGGATGAACTTTGAAAAGTTCTCCTCCTCTAAAATATCTCCCAGATGGGATGCTCCGTACAAAAGATCCATCTCGGCCTGTAAAAGACAGTGGCACTTTTGCCCGTCTATGTATCCGGTGTCCCTGCAGTCGGGACAGTCGTATATGGGCTGCAGATAATCTGCGGGATATCCTGCCTTAGTCAAAAGGTCAAGCTTTTGGGCACGAAGCTTTTCTACCCGCGCATGGAGTGCACCTCCGTCGCCTCCTGCTGTACCGGCTCTAAAGGTCTCCATAGCCGCCGATGTAATGGCGGAATCTATATCGTAAAGCTCGGGAATGGCTTCATATACCTCATCCCGGCGCCTGGACAAAAGATCTGCATTGTCCTGGCGGCGCATGTCATACTCCCTCATCAGGGCTTCATATTGCGAATTGGACAGTCTCATGTCACATCATCTCCTGCCACTGGCCAATAGCTTGGCTTCGATGGCTTCCATGTCCTCATAATCCCTCTCGGTGAAATTGTGAAAGCCGTCTTTTGGTGTCAGCTTGTGACCCACCGGCTGCCTGCGCTGCCTGGATGCCGCCTTATCCGAAAAAGCCTGATCGTAGGCTGCTATATCCGACATATCCGACACACCATGAGCATACCAGTCATTTATGATCTTGTCAGCATAGCCAAAGGCAATCTTGCCGGTCTTTAGGATGGTGCGCTTGCAGGCCTCCTTTATGATGTCAGTGTCAGAGAAAAGCTTTTCCCATCTGTGGAGGTACTCCATCTCCGCGCCGGCAAGGTTCCTGCCACTGATCCCAAAACCCGTGCACACCGCATAGTATATCTCGGAGTGCCGGGAGGTCTCTGCCTTGGCCTCCTCCACAGTATGTATACCTGCATCAGCCCAGGACATGGCTATCTTGTTCATATAAGAAAGACTTCCGTGTCCCTTGTCCGCACAATAGGTGATAAGGTACTCCACCAGATCTGCAGACATCCCCAGTCCATCGTACCAGAAAAGTATCCGGTCCGTATCCTTGGGAGATAAAGTGTGTCCGCTGTAAGTCTCTGCCAAAAACAAAAGCTCCGAAAGCGCCTCATCATCCAGATGCCTCTCCACGGGAGAAACCGTCTCCACTACCGTAGCCTCTTTTGGAGGCTCGGCCACCCGGCTTTGCTGAAGCCTGTTGGCAGGCTGCACGGTAGCAGCCGCAGCAGATATAGTTATGGGCCTGTCCTCCGACATATGTGCCGTCTGGTCATAACCCTGAGTAAAAGGATCCAGTACACAGATCCCCGTGAGCTCCCCGAACGTGTCCCTCTCCTGCCTGATCATACCCTGCTGCTCCCAGTAATCAAATGCACGCTTTACATCCAGATCCGTATGTCCCAGCTTTGATGCAATCTTCTGTACAGAAAATGCTTCCCCCTCCTGCTCGAGACAACGCAGCAGATATATGTAGATTTTAACGTACTCACCTGTAGCATTGGCCATATAGTGATCTATAAAGGCGTTCGACACGCAGGTGACGGACAGACCGCTCATCCTAAGTGAGATATCAGCCATAGTCTATTCCTCTCAATCCCTCAAAAGTGATTGCATTATAGCACAGGAATCTCTCATTTCAAAGTGCTTTTTTGCCAACAAATCCGCAGGGAAAACGCTCCCGAAAAATGTTGATAATGTTAATAAGTATCTCAATCCCACTGTTTAAGCCGAAAAGAAATCCACAACGAAAACAGTGGTCTGTCCCCCTCTCATTGTGGATAATGTTGATAACTACTCCAAGAGTATCTCTTCTCCAATTTTTACAACGTCTCCGGCACCCATAGTTATTAACAGATCGCCGTTGACTAAATTTTTTTTCAAATAGTCCTCAATGGCCTCAAATGTATCGAGATAAATACATTTAGTGCCCATTTTCTCTATCCTGACGCGGATATCATCAGAGCTTACGCCGTAGATATCATCCTCACGGGCAGCGTAAATCTTTGCCATGATAACCAGATCCGCCACGGAAAGAGCTGATGCAAATTCATCCAAAAATGCCTTGGTCCTGGTGTATGTGTGGGGCTGGAACACCACGATAAGCCTGTCATGTGGATAGTTTTGAGCAGCCGCCAGTGATGCGGATATCTCCGTAGGATGATGGGCATAATCATCGATTACCACGGCACCGTTGTAGGTGCCCTTGTATTCAAAGCGCCTTTTTGCTCCGCCGAAATCATGGAGTCCTGCTGCGATGGCCGTCCAGTCCACTCCCATACGTCGTGCCACACCGATAGCCGCCAGGGCGTTACCGATATTGTGCCTGCCGGGCACCGAAAGCTCTATCCTGCCAAGGGACTCATCCCTGTAAACAGCTGTAAAGGATGCCCTGCCGTGATCATCAAAGGTTATGTCTTCGGCATGATAGTCATTGCCCTCATCCACCCCAAAGGTTATCACATCGCAGGGAAGGTCTGCCACCACCACCTCTTTGTGTGGTATGTCCCCTCCTATGAAAAGGGCACCCTCGGGTGAGGTGTTTTTTGCAAAGCGGTTAAAGCTTTCCCGGATCTCATCTATGTCCTTAAAAAAGTCCATATGATCCTCTTCCACATTTAATATGACAGAGTATCTGGGGTAAAAATCGTGGTAGCTGTTGGTGTATTCGCAGGCCTCAGCCAAAAATATATCGGACCTGCCCACACGGATGTTGCTCTTTATGGACTCCAGGATACCTCCCACGGAAATAGTGGGATCGCTTTTTGCGTGCAAAAGAATTTCCGCTATCATTGAAGTGGTAGTGGTCTTGCCATGAGTACCCGCCACCGCCACGGAATTCTTGTAATGCTCCATCATCTGTCCCAAAAGCTGGGATCTGACCAGCATGGGAAGCCCCGCATCCCTGGCCGCCACAAACTCCGGGTTGTCAGGATGGATGGCTGCGGTATATACAACCAGGTCTATATCATCCGTGATATTATCCGCGCTCTGGGGATAGCCGATATGCACCCCCATGGACTCAAGTTCCTCTGTTATCTCACTCTTTTGGTTGTCTGAACCGGACACCGTAAAGCCGCGGTCCAAAAGCACCCGAGCCAGACCGCTCATACTAATGCCGCCTATACCTATAAAATGCACGTGAACCGGTTTGTCATAATCTAACTGATACATCACTTCTCCTCCATGTATGTCAAAAACTCGTTGCCTGCTTCATCGAAAAGCTGTGTCGCGTCCTTTAGTCCTATCTTTTTATTCTCACCCGTATCCGGGTCATACACTATTACGTTGTACATATCGTATCCGATGATAAGCACCGCCTCATCACTTCCCAGCCCTGCATAAACCGGCATGGATCTGCCCACATAGTAGAGCACCTCCGGCAGGCTGCAGCCTGTCACATCCAGTATCATCCTGTCCTTTAAGGCACTTTGCAAAATAGAAACCGGTGTCTCACCTGAAGACAAAAGCTCGTTGACCTGTACGTTTTCTCCCGCCAGACCCAGCATTGCTGACAGACACTTCGCCGCAGAGTTGGCATCTGCGTCGGCGCTTCCAACCACAATACCTGTAAGAGGCGCCTTAACGGAAGGTCTGCCTCTCTTCCATATATAGTGACTTGCGGTGTCTACCACTATACCCATCTGCTCATCCGCCTGAGCTATGGCACGGGTCAGATCGCTTCCTGAATAGATGATCTGGGATCCTACATATGCAAAATACATGTCACTGTTTTCGGCGGCAGACACCTTTATGCTTAAGCCCTTATCCAAAAGCACCAGTTCTGCCCTGTTAGTGCTCTTTTTCTTTTGAGCCAGGGATTCGATGTCCGTCATGGTGATCCTCATGCCCACTCCGGTGATGGGATCCTCCTCTACGGATACCTCCACCTCCTTATTGGTCTCACCGGAGGAGTTACGGATGGTATCGTCTGCCGCAGCCTTGTATCCGCCATCAGACTTTACCACACGGTGGAGCACCAGGGTAGTGCCGTCCTTTTCCGATGAGGTAATATAGTATCCTGATTTTTTATATTTCTTAAGAACCTTTCCATCCTCGTCATCGCTTTGCCTGATAAAAAGCTGATTCATGGGATAGATCACATGGCGTGTGGAATCTGTTAGTATGTCCTTTTCCCTGACATTTCCGTATACAAAATCCTCGTCCAGAAAGTCCACAGGTCGAAGGAGCGAACCCTCATTTGCAGTGATCTCATAGGAAGTGCCTTCCTCTAAGTCCATCACATGGATGGTATCAGAAACATTTTCATCCATGATATAGGCAAAGTACCGGCTGCTCTTTGAAGATGCATACTGCCCCTCGGACAGCCCGGTCACCACCTCGCGATTTGTCATGGTGCCAAGGTTTACTTCCAAAAGTGTGCCATCCACCATAATGTAAAAAATGTTTTTGGTGGACATGTATAGAATACTTGAAAACCTGGCTGAAAGTATCTGATAGGAGCCTGTGGATGAGATGAATATCTTTTCCCTTGCCCTGCCGGTGGCTGCATCATAGTGGAAAAGGTCTATGCCGCACTCACCCTCATGGCTGCCACAGTTCATATACCCATAGACCGCAAAGTCCATTGTACCGCTCTCGTCGATATTAAGGATGCGTATGGCGTGCTCATCATGGCCCGCCCTCCAGTCTAAAAAGTTATCCCGCCTGAAGTCATATACTCCTGTAAGTATTCCCGTGTTTTCGTTGTATTCAAAGAGGCTCCCCGCCTGGGTAAAGGCCACGATGGATCCCGTCTCGTTGGACAGATATGACAGATCCCCGGGGTGCGGGCCAATGCTTAATACATTGCCGTCTATCCTGATCCGGTCCTCATCCAAAATCTCCTCCATGGTACGGTCGTAGTCCAGCATAAAGATCCTCTCGCTGCCATACCTGAGTTTGAAATATTCCTTCACATTGTAGTAGTGGGTCTCCCCGGCCTCGGACTCCAGGATGTAAAAAAGCTCGATAGCACAGTAGTCGGAATTGATATCTTTTATCTCCGCCACCACATCATCATAGAGCTCACCCTCAAAACCATTCCAGGCCACCACATCGAGGGGTGAATGAATGGTCACATGGGACAGATCATCATCCAGATAGTCGCGATCCGGCTCCATATATGTGGCCAGAAACTCCTGTTTTTTAGCCCTGGCTTTTTTACTGAATAAAACTGCAAAGTCCACGCACTCGTCCGCATGACTCTCACTGGTCATCATGATCCTGGTGTAGTATCTGACAGTCTCCCCGTCTACGCCAAGCTTTATGACCAAAAGGTACTCCTCACCCTCCTCGATAAGGTTCTCCAACGAGGGTGAAGCCGTGATCTCATCTCCGGAACTCTTTAAATCAGTGATCTCGGTCTCTGCTATCTTTCGGGTGGTATCTGTGCTTCGGATCTCATAGGACAGTCCCTCGATCTCTGCCCCGTGGGTATGGACTGTAAGTGGTATGGTCCTGCTCTCATCCAACGCCAGCACCGTATCCCTCATGTAGCAGGCGTCCATCTCCTTTTTATATCCGAAAAGCCTGGCCACACACAGATCGTCCCGGTCAACCGTGATCACGGGAAGAGTGGGCGGTGTCATCGCTGTTGCTGTTTCGCTTTCTTTAAAGTTTAGGACAAAGTTAAAAAAGAACAGGGCAACAAAAAATACCGCTATGAGTAGCAGTATACGTCGCTTTGTCTCCTTTGACATCTTTTTATCGCGAAATGTAAGCTCCAAAGTTTCTCCTTTGCCTATTATCCCAAATGATGCTATAATACATTACTTGAAGATTCTTCGCTACGCTCAGAATGACAGTACTGCCTGCTTGTCATCCTGAGCGTAGCGAAGGATCCCAAAACTACCGATAATTTTAACATATAAACAGGATCAATGGAAGAAGCCAAGAGTAACAAGATTAATCATACAATGAAAAAATATGCGGTGATTTTGCACATACCGCTATCACTTTTGATGTGCTTTGCCCTGGAGTGGATGTCGCGCCACAGCTTTATGGAGGCATGGCTTTTCGTGACGGAGCGCACCGGAGCCTTTTTGTACAATTCTTACCTTATTTTTGTGGCATACAGCCTGACCTTTTTGGTAAAAAGACGCACCTTTTTTCGGATGCTCATCTCGGGGCTTTTTGTTACTTTAGGCATCATCAACTGCGTCATCCTTTTTAACCGGGTATCCCCTTTCGGGTTTTCTGACATCGGGATGGTCGGGGATCTTTTGACCATGCAAAACACTAATTACTTTTCCTGGGGACAGGCCGTTCTCTCTGCCTCAGCCATTTTGGGCTATGCCATTTTCCTGATAATTCTCTTTAAAAAAAATGAACCTGACACAGTCAGCCTACCATTTACCATCCGGGCACTTATCGTAGCTTTTCTTTTTATTTCCGTGGGGCCACTCACCTATGGCCTCAGAAAAGCGGATATACTCACGTCATACTTTGGAAACCTGGCCCAGGGATATCTGGACTACGGCTACATCTATGGTTTCAGTGCCAGCGCGCTGGACCGCGGTATGACAAAGCCTCTTGGCTACAGCCAAAAGAGCATCGATGCCATTTTGGATAAAAACAGCGACGCAAAGACCACTCTGGATCCAAAAGATGCGCCCAATATTGTGGTAGTACTTTTGGAATCTTATTTTGATGTGGATGAGGCAAACTTCATCGTGTGCGACGAGGATCCCATGCCATTTTTCCACTATCTTGAGAAAAACTATTCCACAGGTCACATGACAGCTCCCGTGGTGGGGGCCGGCACCTGCAACACCGAATTTGAGATGCTCACCGGCATGACCTGCCAGTTCTTCGGTCCGGGAGAATACCCTCAAAAGACCGTATTTAGAGATATTGACAGCTGCGAGTCAGCCGCCTCTGTGTTAAAGACTTTAGGCTATTCCTCCACCGCCGTCCACAACTATGGCGGAGATTTTTATTCCAGAAAAAACGCATTTTCTAAAATGGGGTTTGACCGTTTTATCTGCGAGGAGACTCTGGACATTACGGACTATACTCCCATGAAAAGCTGGCCCACCGACGGCATACTGATTCAGCCCACTTTGGACGCCATGGCCGCCACCGAAGGCCCTGATTTTGTCTATACCATCACCGTAGGTACACACGGCGACTATCCCACCTACAAGGTCATCGATGATCCTGAGATCGGCGTGATCAGCAAAGGCAAGACCACTGCCAAAAACTACCAGTGGCTTTACTATATCAACATGCTCCACAACATGGACAACTGGATGCGCGACTACAT
>CAMODS010000062.1 GCA_946611525.1 uncultured Lachnospiraceae bacterium
TCCACCATCTGTGTGGGACTGGCTGCTTCCATGGGTGCGTTCCTTTTGGCCGGCGGCACAAAGGGCAAGAGGCTGGCTCTTCCCAATGCTGAGATCATGATCCATCAGCCCAGCGGCGGCGCCAAGGGTCAGGCTACAGAGATCGAGATCGCAGCCGAGAACATCTTAAAGACCAAGAAGAGATTAAACGAGATCCTGGCTGAAAATACAGGAAAGCCCGTTGAGCAGGTTGCAGCCGACACGGACCGCGACCACTACCTGACAGCCCAGGAAGCTTTGGAGTACGGCCTCATCGACAGGATCATTGAGAGCCGCGCAGAATCATAATCTTCCCCCCTGAGGGGAAGGTGTCTCGCTTCAGGTGAGACGGATGAGGTGTATATGAATAGAACAATTAACGATAACATTTACTGCTCATTTTGCGGCAAGTCCCAAAATGAGGTGCGAAAGTTGATATCGGGTCCCAACGGCATTTACATCTGTGACGAGTGTGTGGATATCTGCTCGGAGATCATAGATGAGGATATGCTCGAGGACATGATGGAAGAGGAGATAAAAGAGCCTTCCCGTCCCAATATCAACCTTAAAAAGCCCAAGGAGCTTAAGGCATTTTTGGACGAGTATGTCATAGGCCAGGAGGAGGCTAAAAAGGTTCTTTCCGTGGCCGTGTACAACCACTACAAGAGGGTGATGGCGGATCCCGATTCCATAGATGTGGAGCTTCAAAAGTCAAACGTCCTTATGCTCGGTCCCACCGGTTGCGGTAAGACCCTTTTGGCGCAGACCTTAGCCCGCGTTTTGGGCGTGCCCTTTGCCATAGCCGATGCCACCACTCTTACTGAGGCAGGCTACGTGGGTGAGGATGTGGAAAACATCCTCCTAAAGATCATCCAGGCGGCAGACGGGGACGTGGAGCAGGCCCAGTACGGCATCATCTACGTGGACGAGATCGACAAGATCACCAAAAAGGGCGAAAACGTATCCATCACCAGGGATGTTTCCGGTGAGGGCGTACAGCAGGCATTGCTTAAGATATTAGAGGGTACGGTGGCTTCGGTTCCTCCCCAGGGTGGCAGAAAGCATCCCCAGCAGGAGCTGATACAGATAGACACCACCAATATCCTTTTCATCTGCGGCGGAGCCTTCCAGGGACTGGACAAGATCATCGAGTCAAGGCTTGATACAAAGCGCATCGGTTTTGCTACCGATGTTACCGAGATACGTACCGAGGGCGAGAGGGAGAGTGATCTCTTCAAGCATGTGCTGCCCCAGGATTTTGTAAAGTTTGGACTGATCCCCGAGTTTATCGGCCGCTTGCCGGTAAATGTGGCACTTGATGAGCTGTCAGAGGATGATCTGGTGCGAGTGCTTACGGAGCCCAAAAACTCCCTGACAAAGCAGTATGGCGCACTCTTTGATCTGGACAAGGTGGATCTGGAGTTTACCGAGGAGGCCCTTCGCGAGATCGCCAAAAAGGCCATCGAGAGAAAGACCGGAGCCCGCGGACTTCGTGCCATCATGGAAAACATCATGATGGATGACATGTACGAGGCGCCTTCGGACGAGTCCATGAAGAAGCTCGTGATCACCAAGGAAAAGGTGGACGCCAATCTGGTTTTGGTGGACAATAAAAAGGAAAGCGCCGTTGTGGAGCTTCCGGAAAAGAAGAATAAAAAGGAGAGCGCATGATAATCAGATCAGTGGATCTTGAGACTGTGTGCGGACCTACGAGTGAACTGCCGGTAAATGACCTCCCAGAGGTGGCCTTTGCCGGCAGATCTAATGTGGGGAAATCATCACTCATAAACACAGTGATGGGCAGGAAGTCCTTTGCCCGCACCTCCGCAAAGCCGGGCAAGACACAGACTCTCAATTTTTACAATATAAATAACGAGATATATCTGGTGGATCTGCCGGGATACGGCTATGCCAAGACATCAAAGGAACTGTCGGCCAAGTGGGGCGCCATGATCGAAAACTACCTGACGGAGTCGGAGCAGCTGGCGTGTGTATTTTTGCTTGTGGATATCCGAAATCCCGTAAGCGAACTGGATAAGCAGATGTACGACTGGATCAATTATCTGGAGCTCCAGCCCATCATCATCGCCACCAAAGCTGACAAGATAAACCGCTCGCAGTTAACGAAACATATAAAGCAGGTGCGGGATGGCCTGGGTGCCTCCGAGGATGATATCCTCATTCCCTTTTCTGCTGTCACGAAGCAGGGCCTGGAGGATATCTATGACCTCATGGAGCAGGTGATTTCCGGATAATATGGTCAGCCGGTGAGACCCATAGTAAGAAGCGGCCAGTGAAAACACATACCGAATGTCGGCGCGGGGCGCGACGGCTGACTGCAGTCAGAGGAAGTCACGGGTGTTCATCCAGTCCACCAGGGCATTTAGCCCCTCCTCACAGAAGGGTTCATCGTGGGTGATAAAAAGCCCCGGATCCGTGGCCTCGTAGGAGTAGGGCTCGGGCCATATGGTGGCGCGAAACACCGGCTCGGATGATGCGCCGGCAGCAGAGCTTTTTGAGTTGCTTCCTGCGTCCACACCGGCATCCCCGTCGCCTTCCGCGGTGTCCTCCGGCACCGGCGGCACATACCGCTCGATCCGGTAGCGCATATTTCTTTCAGAGTCGCTGCCGCTGAAATGCTCTTTCTTGTAGTAGTCCAGCGCCAGCAGTCTTTTTCTGTCGATCATTCTTCATTACCCCATTTTTTTGTTTCATTTTTCTCGTATATATTATAAAATAGAAAAGTGGCTTTTTCTACCCCAAACCACCGCAAGAGGTTTTTATGAGATATATTTTAAAAGCTATAAAAAAAGGTGCATTACTCATCCTTTGTGCCATGATGGTGCTTTGTGCTGCCATGCCCGCAGACGCGGCAGGCCTTATCACGGGAAGCACCACCGGCGAGGCATCCGGGTTTGCCACAGACCGCCCCGCGGGCGATGCATCCGGGCTTATCACGGAGCGCTTTTTAGGTTCCACCACCTACACCCAGGGTACTGACTGGGAAAAGTACGGCAACTACTACTTTTACAATCAGATGTCCGCAAAGGAGCGGGAGTTTTACGATGCACTAAATGACAAGTGCCTCGCCTTTATGCTGGGTGAGGAGGACGCCACCGATTACGTTTACAAAAACACCACCTACTATCTGATGGGCTACGTGTCTTCCGACAGTCTCACCATCCCCCAGATGGTCCAGGTGGCCAAGATCTTCAAATACAACAACCCCCAGTACTACTTTTTGTCCACCATGATCTTTCCAAAGACCTCGGACAATGCCATCAGCTTTACTGTTTATTCCAGGTTTTCATCCAGCGCAGCAAGGGAGATAGCAAACGCACGGATATCCCACGAGATCCGCTCGGCCATCAGCAACACTTCCCTGGCTCACACCGAGGCGGAGAGGGTGCTGGCCTTCCACAATTACATCATCGACATGGTGGATTATGAGAGCAGCATCCCCACGGAGGATACCACCTATACCCAGTCCGTCTACAGCGTTTTTGGTAACGATGACAAAAAGACAGTGTGCGCGGGATACTCCGGTGCCTTTATGATGCTCTGCAATGCGGTGGGTATCGACTGCATTTCAGTCACTTCTGCGCTTCACCAGTGGAACAAGGTCAGGATCAATGACACCTGGTACAATATCGATCTTACTGCTGACGACACGGGACTGGACGAGGATAAAAAGAGCACCCGCCAGTACCGGTATTTTTGCAGATCCAACAACATGGTATCCGTCATCGATGACACGGACTACCATACCATCGAGGAGTTTTGGACGGACTTTGTGTTGCCTGAGTGTCAGGATGATACGGAGTCGGACGTTTCCACAGCCAATCTGCCCGTCGAACCTGAGATGATGGCAGTGGCTCCGGGATATAGTGCCGAGGTGGCAGAGTCCGGCGATGACCAGTTTTTGGTCAGCCTCTATACCGCCACAAACGGTGCGGATATTTACTACACCACCGACGGCAGGACTCCCGCTGTCGGCTCCACAAAGTCCAGACTTTACACCAAGCCCTTTAAGGTAAAAAAGAACGCTGTCATCAGGGCAGTGGCAGTAAAGGACGGCTTCAAGGACTCCGGCTTTTTAAAGGTAAGCATCAGCGAACCCAGCTCCGGTGGCACCACGGTGCGTCTGTCGGATTGCACGGTAAAGCTGTCAAAGAGCAAGTTTAAATACACCGGCTCGCCCATAAAGCCAAAGGTCACCTCCGTCACCTACAAGGGCACCACCCTCACCGAGGGAGTTGACTACGTGATCACCGGCTTTGAAAACAATATCAATGCCGGCACGGCAAAGATGATCATAAGCTCCGTTTCCGGCAGCAACTACAAGGGCAGCAAGACCGTCACTTTTTCCATCAGCCCCTACCTCTTGACCGCCCCTGTTGTGAGCGTTAAAAACATCAACAAGGGCATACGTTTATCATGGGCCCAGGTGGATTTTGCCAAGGGCTATATCATCGAGCGAAGCGAGGACGGCAGGCATTTTAAACGGATAAAAAAGATAAACGACGTTAAAAAGACGGCGTACAATGATACGAAGACGGAAAACGGAAAGCGGTATTACTATCGCATGACGGCTTACTCCGCAGGAAATGAATACAGAAAGACCTATTGCAAGACCATTTTAACCTACAGGATACTGCGGCCCGTCATCACGGAGCTTACCTCCGAAAAGGCCAAAAACATGAAGGTGTCCTGGGGGAGGGACTCACGTGCCTCCGGATATCAGGTAAAGTACGTGACAGGCAAGGAAGGCCGCATGTTTGATGTGGATAAAAAGTACACCGCCGCCACCATCACCGGACTCGATGCAAAGGTGGAATACAAGGTCTACGTCAGAAGCATTAAAAAGATAGAGGGGCAGGTGATCTACTCAAAGTGGTCAGCACCTAAAAAGATCACGGTGGCCTCCGCGTCGGTGTCATCGGCGGCAAAGGGCAGCAGGCTTTCGTCATCCGCTGCAGGGCTTTCGGCATCAGCTATGGCCAAGGGCAGCAGCCTAAATGATGCGGTCATTGATTTTCCCGCCGGCTATGATATAGATACCGTGGATGCGGATGAGACGCTAAAAAGTCCCGTCACCTCCCTTATCACTTCGGACCTTAAGGGCTCGAAATACTACAATAGCAGATGGGAGCGCTACAGCAGCTATTACTATTACAACCAGCTGAATGCAAGAGAAAAAAAGATCTATAACGTGCTGAACACCCAGTGTCTGGAGCTTTTAAACTCTTCCATGACAGTGGAAAACGTGATCCCCAAAAACATGTCGGGGAACGGACGTGAATACTTCTTTTTGGATCCCATAGATTACGAAGAGATGGGTGCAAGTGAAAACGAGGCCATGCGCGCCTTCCGCTTTTTCAGGTATTCCAATCCCCAGTATTTCTTTATAGACGGGACCCAGCTGGGCTTTAACGGCGCCGGCATTTTTGCCATCACCATCTACTCCGACTTCAGGACCTACGAGGGCAGGAAGGCGGCTATCGACGCCATGAACGAGACCATTGACTCCTGGGATATCTACATCGACGAGCTGGACAGCGATGAGGAAAAGGTCAGGATGATCCACGACCTCATCTGCGAGAGGGTTTCCTACAACTTCGAAGCCGTAAACACGGGCTACGTAAACGACAACAGGGAGTTCACCCAGTCCATGTATTCCGCTTTGGGCTGGCCCACAAAAAAGACGGTGTGCGCGGGATATTCCTACGCCTTCCAGTACCTGGCCAACAAATACGGCATTGACTGCGTCAGCGTCACCAGCGGCGGAGTGGATAGCGACACCGGGGAGACGTCCGGCGGCCATCAGTGGAATGCGGTGCGTATAGAGGACCAGTGGTATATGATCGATCTCACCTGGGACGACGATCCTCTGGCAGACGGTACCATTCCCATAGCCTACATGTGCTATCTTCGGTCCCTTAAAAAGATAAACTCCCTGGCCTACGTTCAGGACAATGATGAAAACCACATTCCCGAGAGCTTTTACGGAAGCAGGCTTCCCAAGTGTGTGAAGGACTCCGGCCCCACCATCTATGAGCCCGGGGAGATATACGAGCCCGAAAACAGGGTAAAGGCCCCTGTGATCACCGTAAATAAAAAGAACAAAAAGGTGTCGCTAAAGTCAAAGACCAAAAATGTGACCATATATTACACCACCGACGGAACCGCTCCGGATCCCGCATCCTCAAAGAGCCTGATCTACAAAAAGGCCTTTAAGGTGAAAAAGGGACAGGTGATCCGGGCCGTCGCCGTCCGCTCCGGCTACTATGACAGCAAGATAACTAAGAAGAAAGTGAAATTCACATGACCATCAGAGAAACGATAGAACAAATGCAAAAAGAAACCCTCTCTGAATTCGCCACCTTGGACCAAAACTCCAGAGGTCGCGAAAAGGAGGAGCAGCAGTGCGACATCCGCCCCGTGTTCCAGCGTGACCGGGACCGGATCCTCCACAGCAAGTCTTTTCGCAGGCTTAAAAACAAGACTCAGGTTTTTTTGTCACCCCTTGGTGACCACTACCGCACCCGCATGTCCCACACCCTTGAGGTATCCCAAAATGCCCGGACCATCGCAAAGGCACTGAGGATGAACGAGGACCTGACAGAGGCCATCGCACTGGGACACGATCTGGGGCATACGCCCTTTGGCCACTGCGGCGAGCGGGTTTTAAATGAGCTTTGCGAGGGCGGTTTTGTCCACAGCGACCAGAGCGTGAGAGTGGTGGAGAGACTGGAGCAGGACGGCAGGGGACTAAATCTCACCTGGGAGGTGAGGGACGGTATGAAAAACCATCAGACCGACACCATGCCCCACACCCCCGAGGGCCAGATCGTAAGACTTTCAGACAAGATAGCCTATATTAATTCCGACGTGGATGATGCCATAAGGGCGCGGATCATCGCCGAAGAGGACATCCCGGCTGAGATCAGGCACACCCTGGGCGGCAGCGTAAAGACCAGACTCGACCGCATAGTCCACGACGTCATCACCGAGAGCATGGACTCCCCGGATATAAAGATGTCGGATGAGGTGTCCCAGGCCATATTTGATATGAGAAAGTGGCTTTTTGCCAATGTCTATACAAACCCCGAAGCAAAGGGGGAGGAGAAAAAGGCGGCCCGGCTGGTGCGGGAGCTTTTTGAATACTATGTAAGACACTACAATGAGATGCCGGATATGTACACCTCCATGATATCCTATGAGGAGGAGCCGGTGGACCGCGT
>CAMODS010000063.1 GCA_946611525.1 uncultured Lachnospiraceae bacterium
TGTTGTTTCCGTCTCCCCAGAGTCTGTTTCCTCCTGTACTACTGCCGTTTCTGTATCCTCGTATGACTCCTCATCATCAGGGATAAGCATTATGATGATGAATAAAACACCTAATGTAGCCAACGCCACCACAAGGGTGTTTTTTATCTTTTCCCACATGTTATTTCCTCCAAAAAAACAAAGCTATCCCTCTGCTATCCTCCTTGCGACATACACCCCGCTTGCCGAAGCATGGGACAGGGAGTGTGTAATGCCACTTCCGTCGCCTATGATGTAAAGGCCCTTGTGGCAGGACATAAGATCCTTATCGAGCTCAACCTCCATGTTGTAAAACTTTACCTCAACACCATACAAGAGCGTATCGTCATTTGCCGTACCCGGCGCTATCTTATCCAGGGCATATATCATCTCCGTGATACCGTCAAGTATGCGCTTGGGAAGAACGAGGCTTAGGTCACCGGCTGCGGCATTTAAAGTCGGCACCGTAAAGGACTCGCTGATCCTCTCTTCGTTGCTCCTGCGGCCCCTGATAAGGTCACCAAAGCGCTGTACGATAACTCCGCCTCCAAGCATATTACTAAGCTTTGCAATGCTCTCACCATAACCATTTGAATCCTTGAAGGGCTCGGAAAAATGCTTGGCCACAAGTAACGCAAAGTTTGTATTGTTTGTCTGCTTTGCCGGATCCTCATAGCTGTGTCCGTTGACAGTCACTATACCGTTGGTGTTTTCATTTACCACTTCACCCTTGGGATTCATGCAAAATGTCCTCACCAGATCCTCATATTTAGAAGTGCGGTATACTATTTTGCTCTCATAAAGCTCATCTGTAAGATGGGCAAAGATCTCGGCCGGAAGCTCGACACGCACACCTATGTCAACCCGGTTGGAATTTGTCTTGATCCCCAGATCGCGGCATACATTTTCCATCCATTTGCTGCCGCTTCTGCCCACGGAAATAACACAGTTTTTAGCCTCATAGCCGGTATCACCGTTGTACACACGATACCCGTCCGGCAGCTTTTCAACCTTATTTATGGGACAGTTAAAGTGAAACTCCACCTTGTCCTTTAAGTAGTCATACAGTCGTGATAGAACCACATAGTTGATATCCGTGCCGAGATGACGTACGGAAGCATCCAAAAGATGCAGGCCGTTTTGCAGGCACAGCTTTTTTAAGCTTGATCCGGTGGTGGAATAAAGCTTTGTACCCTCTCCTCCAAAGGCCAGGTTTATCTTGTCGACGTATTCCATAAGCTCCAGCGCCTTTTTTTTACCGATATATGAATGGAGTGTACCGCCAAAATCATTGGTGATATTGTACTTTCCATCGGAAAAAGCACCTGCCCCGCCAAATCCGCTCATGATGGAGCAGTTCGCACAGTGAACGCACGACTTGACTTTCACCCCGTCAATAGGACATTTGCGTTCATCGAGCTTATTTCCCATTTCAAAAACTGCTATTTTAAGCTCCGGGCGCTTTTCTATCAATTCATAGGCAGTAAATATGCCTCCGGGTCCCGCTCCGATTATTATTAGATCATACATAGTTTGTCACCTCCCTGAAACATATATCCATTCTAACATTTTTTTTATAAAAAGAATACAAAAAAGGCCCCGCGTGGAGGCCTTTTCTAATTCATATGGTAACGTTATATCATTCCTGCGTATCAGCATCTTCAAAAGACGCATCCACCTTGAATCGTCCGACGATCTCCGAAAGTCCCTTGGATGACATATCCACGTTGCTCTGCTGCTCACGGAGTCCCTCAACCGATGTTGCCACGGTATCAGATGTAGCGGAGAGTTCCTCTGAGGTTGCGGCGTTCTCCTCTGAAAGTGAGGAAAGGTTAGATACAGAATCGCTGATCTCCTTGGTCTTTTTATCCAGATCCGATACGCATCCCTCCAGCTTTCCTATAGCATTCTCAGCAACCTCAACGGCGCTTACGATAGCAGTAAAGCTCTCCTTGGTCTGGGAAACTGCTTCATTTTGCTTCTTGACGTATTCCTTAACTGCCTCACTCTTTTCTGATGCGCTTGCTGTCACGTTGGACAGCTCGTCAATGATAGCATTGATAGTATCAACGTTTTCTTTAGACTCATCCGAAAGCTTTCTGATCTCGTCTGCCACTACTGCAAAGCCCTTTCCTGCATCACCTGCTCTTGCAGCCTCGATTGAGGCATTAAGTGAAAGGAGGTTAGTCTGGTTTGCGATTCCGGAAATAAGCTCTGATGCCTGGGCTATGCGCTCACTTGCAGCACCGATGTCGTCGATGGAACTGAAAATTGCGTTGAACTCATCAAGGCTCTTTTCATTTATCCTTGAAAGCTCATCTACTATCTGGTTTCCGTCCTTTGTAACAGCACCGATCTGTGAGCTTGCCTCAGCAAGGTTCTTTGCTGCTTCTGAGGACTCGGTCATTATCTCTGAAAGAGTACCTACGTTCATGGAGATGTCAGCCACATCCTGTGCCATGTTGGTGCTGGCATTTGCAAGCTCCGTTGCTGCACTTGACACATCATCCACGCCCTGGGAAGTGGATCTGGTACCCTGTGTCATGTGGTCACTGGCATTTGAAAGCCCGCCGGAAGTATTCTGCAGTGTGCCTACGATCTCGCGGAGTGCCTTTTGGGTATCATTGAAGGCCTGCTTCATCTTTCCTATCTCATCTGTAGAGTCAACCACAAGATACTCCTGTGACAGATCGTAGTGTGACAAGTTTACAAGCTTTCCGTAGGTATCCCTGATACCGTTTGCAATCATCCTCATTACATAGGCAGAAAGAATGCTCATGCCGACAGCTACTATGATAAAAGCGATGATCGACATCATCTCTGTATGCTTAAGGTTGGCTCTGATCTGTGCATTTTCCTTTTCAGCCCATGCCTCTGTTATCTCCTGTAAGGTATTGAGGTAATCTCTGGCGGTGCTAAAGCTTTCGGAATGGGCTATAAACTGATCCTCCGTAAGAGTATCATTTCCTACATCATAGGTCCCTTCCCAGGCGCTAAAAGCTGCGTCAAACTCAGCTGCCACCTCCTCAAAGGTCTGTCCGCTTTCGGATTTCACCCCGGTCCACAAGTCTTTATCAGCTTTTGCTGCCTCAAATGCAGCCTGAGTATTATCAAAGACCTGTTGCTTGTTTTCATTAAAATCATCTATAATCTGCTGCTTTAACTCGTCCGTGAGCCCGGGAGAATGAGCGTTCTCCATGTTGTATTCCTTGGTGGATGCCTGGAGTGCCTGATAAAAATCCCTGTCAGCGTTGATAAGGTTTGAATTTATGGTATAAAGCCTGTGATAGTAAACCTCCTCAGCGTCATTATACAGCGAGTTCATCTTATTCAAAAAGAAAAAGGTAAAGATGATCAGGATGATGAGTGACGGTACAGTTGCAAGTAAAAGTTTTACTCTTACAGATAAGTTTTTCATAATTACTGTTCCTCCTTGAAAGTGATGATTAAGTGTTGGCTCCCGTCTCCCGTCTTGGTGGCACAAACCTCTTTAATGAGTCAGACCGTTGCTATAACCTCTACCTCGCACAGAGCACCCTTCGGCAGCGACTGCACACCTACACATGACCTGGCAGGTTTTTCGGTAAAGTATTTTGCATAGACTTCATTGAATGCTGCAAAATCATTGATGTCCGTAAGAAAGCACAGCGTCTTTACGGCATTTTCCGGCTTGCTTCCCGCGGCCTCAAGCACTGCCACAAGATTCTCCATTACCTGCTTAGCCTGTTCTTCAATGGTCTCGCCAACGATCTGCCCGGATGCCGGATCAAGAGCGATCTGCCCGGATGTGTAGACCAACCCGTTTACCACGGTAGCCTGTGAATAAGGCCCTACAGCTGCAGGCGCCTTTTCTGTGTGGATCTTCTCCATTGTCTCATACCTCCTACAATGATTATTAAAAGATAAGCCTAATTATCCGGCTATCACTTTTAGCCTTCATAAAGCTCTACTGCAATGCTTCCCGGATTAAGAAGATTTTTAATCTGTGATTCGGATAATCCGTTTATATGCCCAAGCTTGGTGCAGGACACATCATCCTCTCCGGAAAAGATCACAAGCTTGTCTCCCTGGACCGCTATATCCCCCGCCTTGGTGATAAGGCTTCTGTCATTTCTCGGTACACTTATGCCCAACCCGCCTGACTGCATCACACCGTTTTTAGAGAGGGAAAGCTTTTTTACAGATGAAAGCTTGTTCATTATGGCTTTCACGGCTGTCTGGTTTTCCCATTCAATGGGAATGTCTCTGTTTGCTATTTTTATCTTAAGATTCATACCCTACCTCTTTTGGCACTTTGTCGTAGTAACACATTACCACGCCCAGATCTGATTATAACACGATTTTATCCTATTTCTCAAACGGAAATACTATATTATACTGCTTCCTTATCTCATCCATCTGTCGCATGATCTCAAGGGTCTCGGCGTGTGGCATCTCCTCGCACTCTATATCACCGTTTTCTATGGCCCTCTTGCACGCAAGCACCTCATATTCATAACCGGTTATCTGCTTAGGAACTTCCAGGTCTTCCTTTATCTCATACTTGGTACGGTCGGGGGCATACACGGTGATCCTTGAAGGATTGTTGATATTTTCCACTGTAATGAAGCCTTCCTTACCGCATATCAGTCCCCTGCGATCCGTCAGAGCATATATAGATGTAAAAAGGCTCGCCATCTTTCCGTCATTATACTCCACCATCACGTTGTCCTGTCCATCCACACCGGTCTCATGATATACACAGGTGGCGTTAAGCTTTTTGATATCATCACCCAGGACCATGCTGGCAAAGTTCAGAGGATATACGGTAAGATCCAAAAGCGCGCCCCCCGCAAGCTCGGGGTTTACCAGGCGGTCATTCATATCTATGCGGTATCCGAGGTTTGCCGACACAGTGGTTATCTCGCCTATGACGCCCTTTTCTATAAGATCATTTATCATCTTCCTCGAAGGCATGTATCGGGTCCATATAGCCTCCGTTAGCAAAAGACCTTTCGACTCCGCTAAATCTATCATCTCCTTTGCCTGTGCCTCATTTGCCGCAAAGGCTTTCTCGCAAAGCACGTTTCTGCCGGCATTTAATGCTTCAATGGTCCACATGTGATGATGGCTGTGGGGAACGGCGATGTAAATTAGATCAATGTCATCATCCTTTAGCATCTCCTCATACGATCCATATGCTTTTTTCATGCCCCATTCATTGGCAAACGCCTTTGCCTTATCAATGTTTCTCGAACCTATGGCATAGTTTTCCACATCATCAAGACCTGCTATGGTCTGTGCCATACTCTGGGCAATGCCCCCTGCTCCTAAAATTCCTACCTTCATATTCCCTCCTTTTTTGCAGTCCCTCTATGCCCTTCCCAGCTTCACCGCGAAATTGTGCAACTCATCGGGGATGTGGATCGTCTGAGGGCATACCTTTTCACAGCTATGGCAGGCAATGCAGGACTCAGGCTGCTTGTCGCCATCCACGGAAGCCAGTGCCATGGGAGCTATAAAATCACCGGATCCGGCCACCATCGCCTCGTTGTATAGCTTAAGCAAAAACGGAATATCCAGATTTTTGGGACAATGCGACACACAGTAATGGCACGCGGTACAGGGTACAGTAGTCTTTTTTATCATCTCATCGGCTATATCCAGGATCAGCGCAAATTCTTCATCAGAAAGAGGCTTGTTTGTCTCATAGGTCTTGATGTTTTCCTTCACCTGATCCATATTTGACATGCCGGAAAGTGTCATGGTAACGCTGGGTATGGATTGTAAGAATCTAAATGCCCAGGCAGGGACGCCTTCGTCCGGTCTCTTTTCTAAAAGCTTTGCGGTTGCATCCTCAGATAATGTGGCAAGCTGGCCGCCACGCACCGGTTCCATCACCCATACAGGAATGCCCCACTCGTCAAGAAGTGCCACCTTCCCCTTTGCATCCTGGAAAATATAGTCAAAATAGTTTAGCTCTATCTGGCAAAACTCCATATCCTTCCCATATGCATCAAGGAATTTCTTCATGCAGTCAATATCGCCATGGGCAGAAAAACCAAGGTGTTTTATCCTTCCGTTTTTCTTTTGTTCCATGAGATAATCATAGATACCGAACTTGGGGTCAAGGTAAGCATCTACATTCATCTCACAAACATTGTGGAAAAGGTAAAAATCGAAATACTCCACCTGGCACTTTTTAAGCTGCTCTTCAAAGATCTCCTTTACCTTGGGCATGTTAGAAAGATCGTAACCCGGGAACTTTGAAGCAAGGTAGAAATCTTTGCGATCATATTCCTTTAAGATCTCTCCCACTGCCAGCTCAGAGTTTCCGCCGTGATAACCATAGGCCGTGTCATAGTAATTGATACCTGCCTCCATACAGTAGGCGATCATATCCTTAGCCTTCGCCTTGTCGATATTACTGTCATCCCCTGAAATGACCGGCAGGCGCATATTTCCCATGCCAAGTGCCGAAAGCTTAAGTCCCTGAAATTCGTTGTAAATCATCTGTCATACCCCCTTGTCATACATACATTTCCTGCAAAACACTCAGATTTAACTGAATTTTTGTTGAAACACAACTAATGATAACACGGAGCGCATTTCAGAATCAAGAACTGTGTCACATCATTTCCAACAATTATTTTGTGGAAAGGGCGCATTACGCCCTTTTGCCTATCATTTTAATAGGTTGTTGAAAAATTATTTGCATAGTGATATACTATGCAATAGGGTAAATAGATTCGGAGGTGATATGTATGATTTCTACAAGAGGCAGGTACGCACTTCGTGTTATGATAGACTTGGCTGAACACAATGACGGAAGCCATGTTCCGCTAAAAGACATCGCCGAAAGACAGGAGATCTCAAAAAAATATCTGGAGATCATCGTCAAGGATATGGTATCCGGCGGTCTGATCACTGGTGTAAGCGGAAAGGGCGGCGGCTACAAATTGTGCCGCGAGGTGGATGATTACTCAATAGGCGAGATAATAGAGCTTATGGAGGGCACCCTCGCTCCGGTGGCATGTCTTACAGACAACGCCGAGGTATGCCCCCGCCAGGAGATCTGTAGCACTCTTCCTATGTGGAGTGAGTTTTACAACATGGTCCATGATTTCTTTTATAATAAAAAGCTTTCCGAGCTTGTAAGCGGCACATCAGATTATGTAAATTACGTGATATGAGGGGAAA
>CAMODS010000064.1 GCA_946611525.1 uncultured Lachnospiraceae bacterium
TCAAAGGATTGTTCATGTAAGGGGTGTGGCATGCCATGCCTCTTTTGTGTATAATACTCCCTGTGTGGCGGTTCTTAAATTACTACGCATTCTTCGCGATTGGTCCGGTGATTTAAAACCCGACACACTTGGGTTGTGAAAATTCATTTAATCGGAGATGATAAAATGGCTGAATGGTATAAACTTGATAATGCAGCAACTATTGTGCCCTCATCGGTACACGGCGCAGACACCAGGGTTTTCAGGATAGTATGCGAGCTTTTTGATGAGGTGGACGGTGAGACACTTCAGGAGGCGCTGGATCTGACGGTAGAGGAGTTTCCTCATTTCAACGTGATCCTAAGGAAGGGCTTTTTCTGGTATTACCTTGATTCCGTCCGGACAAAGGCGACGGTAAAGGAAGAGAATAAGCCCGCCTGTGCACCCCTGTATTTTCCGGGACGAAGGAAGCTTATGTACAGGGTAACCTATTTCAAAAACAGGATAAACCTGGAGATGTTCCATGTGCTGGCAGACGGTACGGGAGCTTTTGCATTTTTAAAGGCGATAGTGACAAACTACCTGTGCTTAAAGCACGGGCTGTCGGTGGAACCGGATGCAACAGAGCTGGCTTCCCTAAGCGATCGGAACGAGGATGCATTTTCACAGTTTTACAGCAAGGAAAAATCACAACAGCAGCTAAAAGCAATGCTTGGCACCCACGCCTACCAGGTGGAGATGGAAAAGGATGCCAACCTAAATTCCCGCCTCATAGAGGGCGTGGTATCCGCAAAGCAGTTTATCGAGCTCGCCCATGAGTACAAGACCACGGCGGGAATACTTACAGTGGCGCTTTTCATGGAGGCTGTTTATAATGTTATGAGTATCAGGGAGAGAAAGCGTCCCATTGTGATCTCGGTCCCTGTTAATCTGCGCCAGTACTTCCCTTCGGAAACAACCAGAAACTTTTTTGGAGTGATCAATGTGTCATTTTACCCCGGGGAGTATGACGGCAATTTTGAGAGCCTTCTTGAGGTGGTGAAAAAGTCTTTTGAGGAACAGTTGACTGAGGAGAGACTGCGCGAGACCATGAATGGTTATTCCGGTCTTACCAGCAACATCGGTCTAAAGGTGATCCCCCTTTTCATTAAAAATCCGGTTATCAATATGATCACCCGTGTAGCACAAAAGGGGACCACAGCCACTATGTCAAACTTAGGACGTATAAAGATGCATGAAGAGCTGACTCCATACATCAAGCAGTTTTCCGCATTTATGGCTACCCCCAATATCCAGATCTGCGTATCCTCCTTTGGGGATCGTATGGTATTTGGAGCTGTATCGGCATACTCAGAGCACAATGTATTTACAAATTTCTTTAGGGGACTTACACACCGGGGCCTTTCGGTGGAGATAGCCAGCAATGACTACGACAACAAGCCTTCTCCTTTAGATAGCCAACAATGACTACGACAACAAGCTTTCCACCTGAGGTGGGATGAGGTGTGCTTCAAGTTTACTATAAATCAATCATGAGGTATAAAAATGCAGGAATGTAAAAAATGTAAGATAACCATCCGTGGCAACAAAAAATGCTGTCCCCTGTGTCAGGGGAGACTTTCGGGAGAGCCCGAGGATGCGGCTTTTCCCGTGATAAAGAGACTTCCCCTTACCACCGATGCTGTCTTTAGGATCGCACTGTTTCTGGCAGTGTTAGCCGAGATAGGCCTTGGCTTGATATGTTTTTTAAACGGGGGCTGGATCCCCGGCATAGAGATCGCCATGATAGTGATAGTGTTTGCACTGGCCGATCTGAGAGTGGCCCTCTACTTCAAGGGCAATCTCATAAAGCTCATCACAGTGGAGTCATATGTCGTGATGGTGTCCCTAAACTATGTGGATTACAGGTTTGGCGGATACGGATGGAGCATGGTTTGGGTGACGCCATTTTTATTCATCGCTCTGATGATCACTACCCTTGTGATCGCCAGGATCGCCGGGCTGCTGTTACGGGACATTATGCTATATGTGGTGTTTGATGTTATCATGGCACTACTTATCATGGCCATTCCCATCTATAAGGGCATGAACCCCAACCCCTGGCCCGCAGCCCTAAGTATCGCTATGATGCTGGCCATAGCAGCGTTTGTGATAATTTTCAGGTTCAATGATCTAAAGACCGCTTCGGCGAAGTATCTGAACATGTAATACAGGTAACCATTATGGGTATTGATTCAATAAAAGAAAAGGCTGTAGCCGCAAAGGAGATCATAAGCGAGCACGCCAACAAGCTGGCGGCCTCTGCAGGAGATTTCGTTGAAAACAGAATAGGCGAGCGTATCGAGGGCAGTCCGCTGGAGGCTCCTATTTTGGAAGGTGAGCCCTATGAGATGATCTGGTACAAGCTTCCCATTTCCGGGGCATCCGCCGGTGATGGCTCAGATTTTCACATCTATGTGAAAAAGGGGAGATCGGAAAATCTTTGCATCTACTTTTCCGGTGGCGGTGTTGCATGGAATGAAAAAATGGCGTCCCTTCCGGTTACAGGCGGCAGAGTGGCTGCCTGGAAGCCAAACTATTACTGGAATAACCTAAGGCCCTTCACCCAGGTGATGAATATAAATGTGGGCATTACCGACAACCGCGACATCAATCCTTTCTATGACTGGAATTTTGCGGTGATCACCTATGCCACAGGCGACTTTCACCTTGGAAGCAATGTTTATTCATACAGTGATGATGAGGGTGAAGCTCAAAAGATCTGCTTTGTGGGCCATGACAATTTTAGATTATCCATGGACAGGGTAAAGGAGCTTTTTCCCACGCCTACAAAACTGCTTATCTCAGGTGAGTCCGCAGGGGCGTTTGCAGCTCCCGCGCTTGCACCGGAGGTGATAGATGATTATTATCCGGACTGCGAAGAGATTACCCTTTTTTCTGACAGTGCGCTTTTAAAAAGAGCCGGATGGAAAGACACCATCGAAAACATGTGGCATGCACCCAAAGCCATAAGTGATGTGGTCTATACGGACAACATCACAGCTGACTGGTACGAGCATATTTCAAAAAAATACGGTGACAGGGTAAAGTGCCTGTACGCATCCTCCACCCATGACTACCTTTTGTCTGCCTTTATAAATGAGGAGAGAAGCGGAGAGTATTTTACGGATGAGGCTACACAAAACGAGTACGCCGCATCTCTTGCCGACATGTGCGAGCGCATGGCAGGCTTTTCCCATAACATGCACTTTTTTATCTATAACTACAGGATGCCGCTGATATTCGGGCGCGGCGGCACCATTCATACCGCAGTCCGTTCGCCGCACTTTTTCATACCCAATACGGGAGGCATCACCATGGCGGACTGGCTATTTGATGCAGTAGGCGGCAATATGTATGATGTGGGTACGGAATTAGTATAAAAGTACTTGCATTTTGCTCAAAACCGTGGTAATATACACAAGTTGCGAAATTGAAAGGAAGATGGTCCTCTGGCGCAGGAAGACAGTGCGTTTAAGAACATCTAATTGAGAGTTCACAGGAGGTAATGAAATGAACGCACAGGAAGTAATCAAAGGCATTGAAAAAGAGCAGCTCAAGGAGAGCCTCCCTGAGTTTAACGTAGGTGATACCGTAAAGGTTCACGCAAAGATCAAAGAGGGTAACCGCGAGAGGATCCAGGTTTTCGAGGGTACAGTACTCAAGATCCAGGGCGGCAGCAACAGAGCTACTTTTACAGTTCGTAAGTTCAGTAACGGCGTAGGCGTTGAGAAGACATGGCCCATGCACAGCCCCATCGTTGAGAAGATCGAGGTTGTCCGTCATGGTAAGGT
Organism: uncultured Lachnospiraceae bacterium; assembly: GCA_946611525.1. GTDB lineage: Bacteria > Bacillota > Clostridia > Lachnospirales > Lachnospiraceae > JAILEN01. The sequence continues at coordinate 3,813 of CAMODS010000064.1, forward strand.
TCGCAGAGCTAAGCTTAACTACCTGCGTGGCCGTGTTGGTAAGCGTGCCAAGGTTAAAGAGGCTATCAAGTAGGACTATCGGTTCAGTGACTTTTTTGGGGCTTTCACTTGTGGAAGCCCTTTTTTTTTGATATGATGTATTAGTTATGAAGGTATTTAAAAACAAGCGAAAAACCAGCCTTGATTTTAACCGCAAGAGGATGCATTTTGAGATATCCAGCCTAAAGCCCGCGGCCATACTTTTACTGGAAATGGCACTGGTGGTGTTTCTGGCTTTCGGTGTGGTGGAGGCCTTTGGTATCAGACTCACCGTACCCGGCGAGTCCATGGAGCCCACTTTTTCATCCGGTGACGTGGTTTTGATGAACAGGCTTTTTATCAAAGTGATGCCCCCCAATACTAATGACGTGGTGGTGTTTTTGCCTCCCAGCAACCTTAGTGCCCAGTACAGCATAAAGCGAATCGTGGCTACTCCGGGAGATACGGTGCAGGTTAAAAACGGCAAGATATACGTCAACGGGGAGGCTTTTCATGACAAAGCCCAGACGGAAAGTATAGTGGATGCGGGACTGGCCTCCTCCGAGATCACTTTGGAGGATGACGAGTATTTTGTCATGGGTGACAACCGCAATAATTCAGAGGACAGCAGATATGAGACCATCGGCAACATCCACCGTGAAGACATCATGGGCAGCTGCTGGTTTGTGGTAGGAAAAGACAGGATAGGATTGGTGTACTGATGGATATACAGTGGTACCCCGGACATATGACAAAGGCCATTAGGCAGATGAAAGAGGATATCAAGGTCATCGACCTGATCATCGAGCTTTTGGATGCCAGGATACCTCTTGCCAGCAGGAATCCGGAGATAGATAACCTCGGATCCGGCAAAGCCAGGCTTTTGCTTCTCAACAAGAGGGATCTGAGTGACGATAAAGTAACTGAGGAGTGGCTGTCCTATTTTAGGGAAAAGGGCTTCGTGGCCATTGCCATGGATGCGCGTCAAAAAAGCGATGTAAAGCGTGTGGACGCCGCTGTGGAGGAGGCCTGTAAGGAAAAGAGGGAGCGCAATAAAAAAAGGGGTATGGTCAACCGGCCCATCAGAGCTATGGTAGTGGGCATTCCTAATATTGGAAAGAGCTCTTTTATCAACTCCTATGCAGGCAGGGCTGCAGCCAAGACCGGCAATACTCCCGGTGTGACAAAGGGCAAGCAGTGGATCAGGCTGAAAAAGGACTTGGAGCTTTTGGATACGCCCGGCATTCTCTGGCCCAAGTTTGAGGATAAAATAGTGGGCCAGTACCTTGCTGCATTGGGCGCCATCCGCTCGGAGGTTTTTGACAACGATGAGCTGGCGCAAAAGATGACCACGCTTTTGGCTGAGCGCTATCCGGGGATGCTCGCCGGACATTACGGCATAGAGGAGTCGGATGACGGAGTTGCCATGATCTATGATGTGGCAGAAAAGAGGCACATCATAAAAAGCGGTGGCGAAGCGGATTACAGCAAAGCTGCCAGACTGATCTTAGATGATATAAAAAATGGAAAGATGGGACGCCTGTCACTGGAATCGCCTTCCCAATAGTGTGTCTTTAGGATAAGGTGTCAGCGAACCCGACGGATGAGGTGTAAAAAAGGAGTTAAAAATGGAAAACGAAACAAACAACACCGAAGAGATACTTGACGAGGAGCAGAAGCCCTCGCTGTTTAATGAGATCCTCCAACTGGTGACATATATATTAGTCATTTTTGTGATCACATTTTTGATCCTGCATTTTGTGGGACAGCGCACCACGGTCTCCGGATCATCCATGGAGGACACACTTACCGACGGTGACAACCTCATAGTGGAAAAGATTTCTTATCGTTTTTCGGATCCCGAGAGATTTGATATCATTATTTTCCCATACAAGTATGCCACCACACCTACCTACTATATCAAGCGTATCATCGGACTTCCCGGGGAGACGGTATTCATTGATTCTGATGGCAACATCTTCATAAACGGTGAGCTTTTAGAGGAAAAGTACGGACTGGCAACCATTATGAATCCCGGCCGTGCGGCGGAGCCCATCACTCTCGGAGATGATGAGTACTTTGTCATGGGCGACAACAGAAACGGAAGTGAGGACAGCCGCTTCAATGACGTGGGAAATATAAAACGTGAAGACATTGTGGGCCGCGCCTGGGTGCGCATCTTCCCCTTCAATGAGATCTGCGTGCTTGACCACGATTACTACGGGGAGCATGCAAGGTAAGAAGATTCTTCGGGCTGCGCCCTCAGAATGACAGTGGTGGCACCCTGATCGAAGTGAAGAGGTTATACTATGACTGAGGAAAAACTGCAGGCTGAGCGCGAGCGCCTGGAGCAGATGCGGTATTTTGAACATAAATACGCCGGTGAGGCCAAGCTTATCGCCGGTATGGATGAGGTGGGACGTGGTCCCCTGGCAGGACCTGTGGTCACAGCCTGTGTCATCCTTCCGCCTGACGTGGAGCTTTTATATCTCAACGATTCAAAAAAGGTGACCGAGAAGCGCAGAAACGTGCTATACGATCAGATCATGGAATGTGCTGTGGCAGTAAGCATAGGGATGAATGACGCCGGGCGAATAGACGAGATCAACATCTTAGAGGCCACCAAGGAGGCCATGAAAAAAGCAGTGGATGGCATGCCGGTGCGTCCGGATCTTTTGCTCATCGATGCAGTACATCTTGACGACATAGACATCCGACAGGTATCCATCACCAAGGGCGATGCAAAAAGTGTCTCCATAGCAGCCGCCTCCATCATTGCCAAGGTCACCCGTGACCGCATGATGGTAGAGCTGGATGAAAAATACCCCGGCTACTGTTTCGCCAAAAACAAGGGCTACGGCACGAAGCAGCACTACGAAGGCCTAAAAACCCTCGGCCCCTGCGAGATACACCGCCGCACCTTTATTAAAACCATAGATACAGCATGGAACTAAATTATACCGCCTAGCGACATAGTACCATGTGTTTCCGTAGCGACCCGTTTCGAACGTCGTCACTTAACGAGTGCGAAGCACGAGTTTACGTGACGCGACGTGAGAAGTCGGAGCGAGAGCGTGTCGCGGGAAACACATGGTACTATGGAGCGGAGAAAAGCATATGCAGATAACAGATTTAGTCAATCAGTATCAGGCCAATTTATCCAGCGGCCCCGACATGACCGGCAAAACAAAGCCCAAGGGTACGGAGCAGCTGACAAAGACGATTTCCAACCTGCAAAAGGGCAAGATATTTGAAGGCACAG
>CAMODS010000065.1 GCA_946611525.1 uncultured Lachnospiraceae bacterium
AGCGGTGACCTATACCGAGGATCATGACGAGGATGAGGCCACGCTTACCGGCTTTTTGGAAGAGGTGGCGTTGGTGGCGGATATCGATTCCGTGGAAGAAAACCCTGACTATGTGGTACTTATGACACTCCACGCCGCCAAGGGATTGGAGTTTAAAAATGTGTATATGGCAGGGATGGAGGATGGCCTTTTTCCCAGCAGTATGACGCTATACGGCGATGATCCGGGAGAACTTGAGGAGGAGAGACGACTTTGCTATGTGGGTATCACCAGGGCAAAGGAGTACCTTACCATGACTGCAGCAAAGACCCGTATGCTAAGAGGCGAGGTGCAGTACAGTGCTTTATCCCGTTTTGTAAAGGAGATAGAGCCGGAGCTTTTGGACGGTGATTATCGCCCCGACCGCTTTGGCGTCAATCGTCATGCTGAGCAAAGCGAAGGATCTTCCACCCAAAACTATTACAAAAAAAAGAAGGCCGTACTTACCGCACCAACCGTGTACGAGACCCAGACAAAGACCTTTTCATCATCAGGCAGTGACAAATCACCCCTTAACTATGAAGTGGGAGACCGTGTGTCCCATGCAAAATTTGGCGAGGGCACAGTTCTTTCCATAGATGACGGTGGCAGGGACTTCGAGGTGGCAGTGGATTTTGACGGTAAGGTTAAGCGGATGTTCGCAGGCTTTGCGAAACTGGAGAAAATATGAGCAGACGAAAAAAGGTCTCAAAAAATGCACCGTGCATGGAGGGCAGCAGACAGGATTACTGCCCTCATTTTCTGGAATGCGGTGGATGTAAATATCAGAAAATGACATATGAGGAGCAGCTTTCGGTAAAGGAAGAGGAGATGCGCCAGCTTTTTGAGCCGGTGCTGTCCACTTCGACAGGTATGACAGTGACACCTGCATCCACCGGTGTCCCCTGTCAACCTGACGCCCCCTGTCATCCTGAGCGAAGCGAAGGATCTTTATTCGACCACATCTGGGAAGGCATAAAGGAAAGTCCTGTAAAAGAGGGCTACCGCAACAAGATGGAGTTCTCTTTTGGCGACGAATACTTAGACGGCCCCTTAGCGCTCGGCATGCACAAGCGGGGCAGCCACTTTGACATAGTAAGTGTCACTGACTGTCGCATAGCCCATCCGGATATGATACGGATCCTTCAGGTGACACTGGATTATTTTGCCGGGCAGGGCACACCATTTTTCCACAGGGTGCGCCACGACGGCTACTTAAGGCACCTTTTGGTGAGGCGTGCATATCACACAGGTGAGATACTGGTGGATCTGGTGACCACATCTGATGGACAGTATGAAAGCCTTATAGAGGGATGGCGTGATGCCGTGCTAAAAGCGGGCTTAGAGGGACGGATCGCCGGTATCCTCCACACCAAAAACGACCGCGTTGCCGATGTGGTGGAGGATCAGGGCACAGAGGTGCTCTATGGAAAAGGAGAGTTTACGGAGGAGCTTTTGGGGCTGAAGTTTAGGATAACACCCTTTTCATTTTTCCAGACCAACTCCGCCGGGGCAGAGGTGCTTTACGACACCGCCAGGGAGTATCTTAGGGCTTCCGGTACCGGGGTAAAGACTCTATATGATCTTTACAGCGGCACAGGAACCATATCACAGCTTCTTTCTTTTGCCGCTAAAAGCGTGACCGGAGTGGAGATCGTAAAAGAAGCAGTGGAAGCCGCAAAACTCAGCGCAGAGGAAAACGGTATAGAAAACTGCCACTTTATTGCCGGGGATGTGCTAAAAGTACTTGACGAGTTGAGTGATGCTCCGGATGCCATAATTTTGGATCCTCCAAGGGACGGAGTAAATCCAAAGGCACTTAGAAAAATATTGGCATACGGTGCCAAAACTATTATATACATAGCCTGCCGTCCGGCATCCCTTGCCAGGGATTATGAAGTGTTTAGGCATTTTGGCTATGAGATAAGACGTATGAGCGGTATGGATATGTACCCGTTCACACGACATTTGGAGCTAATTGCTCTTTTGACAAAAAATGAGGCAGGAACATAATAACAGATTGGTTTTGAGGATTAGATCATGATATATGTACTTCAGGTAATGACAGGACGTGAGTCGGAGGTTATCACATTTATGGAAGCTCTGGTGGATAAAGAGTATTACAATGATGTTTATTATCCCACCAGAAAAATGCAAAAAAAGTTTAAAGGTCAGTGGAATGAAGTTACAGAAAAGCTCATACCCGGATACATCTTTGTTGAATCGGATGAACCTGTGAAGCTGTATCAGCAGTTAAAAAGGGTTCCGAGACTTACAAAGCTTTTGGGCCGTGACCCCGATGAAAAGGAAATACAGCGCCTGACAGAGCGTGATGAGAGGTGGCTTAGGAAGCTTATGGGTGTCCGTGAAGGCCAGAAAAACCAGGATCCCCATCTCCGTGGTGAGGTTGGTCTTACCCTTGTCTCCATAGATGATGATAATGTAGTCCACATTCTTGAGGGCCCACTGAAGGGTGTGGAGGGACATATCTTAAAATACAATCTTCACAAACGCTTTGCTGCCGTTGAGATGGATTTTATGGGACAAAAGACGGTACTGCACATGGGTATAATGATAGCGGAAAAGAAAGGGGAGTAGTAGCGGCTATCCCTTTTAGCTTCTTGATATTACTGTCCATTTTTCGTATAATAAATACGTATGTTATTCTGCTTTCGACTATAGGGGAGGGGACTACATGATCGGCATGATACTGCGGATGTGCGTAGTTACAGGTTTATATATCATCCTTACCGTACTCATCTGGTACTGGCTAAAGGATAAAAAGATTGGAAATTTCTACCGTATCATCATAGGTATCATCTATGGTATCTGTTCAGTACTATCTACCCACTTTGGTATTAATTTCGGGCACAGCGTTTTAAACGTCCGTGATATCGGTCCGCTGGCTGCAGGGCTTTTCTTTGACCCTGTTTCCGGTGTTATCGCCGGTCTTATCGGCGGCATTGAGCGCTACATCGCAGGGACATATTTCAATGTCAGTCCCTATACCCGTATTGCCTGCAGCGTGTCTACATGTCTTGCGGGTTTTTTGGCCATGATTCTAAATATCAAGGTTTTCAAGGGCAAAAAGCCCGCTCCCTTTTACGCATTTTTCATGGGCGCGGTAATGGAGGTCTTTCATATGTACGCCGTCTTTGTGACACATTCCGACGACATGTACAAGGCCTTTACGGTGGTGCGTTCCTGCTCCATTCCCATGATCCTTTTTACCGGTACAGGGCTTGCCGTTAGTGCTGCCATTTTGCAAAAAAGAGAGGGGCAGTGGCTTTCGCCTTTTGCTCATGTCAGTGCCGACAGGCTTCCCATTGCCATGACCTTTCAAAAATGGCTTTTTGTCATAACTTTTTTGGTCATGTCAGTCAATTTCGTTTTCAACTACATGCTCCAGTCCCAGTCGTCTTATCAGGAATGTACCGAGGTATTAGAGGGCGCCTCGGATGACATTATGAAAAGCATGGTTATTTTGGACTCTCCCAGAGTCAAATCAGGTGAAGCCAAAATTGCATTTTCAAAAGATATTATATCCATCCGTGTGGGCAGGACGGGAGAGTTTGCCATAGTAGACAGTTCGGGGATGGTCACCTCGGGGGGCCGCAAGGGACAGACGATCCCAACCGGTGAGATGGATGCCATCAAAAAAGTCGGAGAGGACAAGGGCATTCTGGGACGGTATTTTGGCTTGAGTTACGTGATCAGGATAGACAGGATAAATGACGGACTGATGCTTCTTACCCTTTTGCCGCAGGAGGAGGTTTTCTACAGCCGAAATATCTGGGCCTATGAGACAGGTCTTTCGGAGATACTTCTTTTTTCAGTGGTTTACGTGCTGATCTCTTTGCTTTTATTCTACGTGGTGGAGCGCAACATGACCAGGGTAAATGACTCCTTAGAGCAGATCACAAACGGTGATCTGGATGAGGTGGTGGATGTCAGGACATCCTCCGAGTTTTCCATGCTTTCCGACGATATCAATCAGACTGTTGATGCCCTAAAGGATTACATCGAGGCGGCCAGGAAAAAGATGGAGGAGGAGTTGGAACTGGCATATACCATCCAAAACTCCGCCCTCCCCAAGAATTTCAATTTCCCCGGCCATGATGAGTTCGAACTTTATGCCACCATGGATCCTGCCAAAGAGGTGGGCGGCGATTTCTATGATTTCTTCTTTGTATCAGGAGACAGGCTTGCACTTGTTATAGCTGATGTTTCCGGCAAGGGCGTTCCCGCGGCACTCTTTATGATGAGAGCAAAGACTGCCATAAGGAGCCTGGCAGAGTCCGGCAAGTCTCCCGGAGAGATAGTATTCCAGGCCAACAACGAGCTTTGTGATGGCAATGACGCAGGCATGTTTGTTACGGCGTGGATAGGCATTTTGGATCTCTACACCGGCAAGATGACCTGTGCCAATGCAGGCCATGAGTATCCCGTTATCAGACACGAAAACGGGACCTATGTATTTATGAAGGACAACCACAGCGTAGCCCTGGGTACTATGGAGGATCTTCCGGCAAAGGAGTATGAGATGACACTGCTTCCCGGAGACCGGCTTTTTGTTTACACCGACGGTGTACCTGAGGCCATCAATAAAAAGGAGGAGCAGTACGGTGGAGACCGCCTCCTTGGAGTGTTAAATGCAAATCTGTCCTTCAATATGAAAGATACCCTGCCCTTAGTAAGGCAGGATGTCAGTGACTTTGCTGACGGGGCAGAGCAGTTTGATGACATTACCATGATAGGATTCCACTTTAAACAACTGTACAGCAAGGATTCACGGAAAATTAAGCCGTGATTATTTCTCTTGACAGTGATGTGTAAAACCCATAGAATAGTTGAGGACTTTTAGGAGGAATAATGACTGCTGAACAAAAAGAATTAGTTGAAAAAAAGCGTGACCGCCGTGGCAGGGTAAAGCGGATCAAAAACTTCATAGTCTCGTTTATCACTACCTGGATACTTGTTTCAATGATAGCCATAGTGGCTTTGACCGCAAAGGTTATTTCCCTTCAGCATCAAATAGACGAGATCAAGGGAAGTGGCTTGGCAAAAGATGCGCAGGTTTCCGAGGCTTCCGGTTCGGCGGACTTTACCGATGGAGACACGGATGCCATGGCTCTTATGAATTACGGACCCAGTGCTGAGGAAAATCTGGCCGAGGTAGGCGACACTCTAAAGGTTTATCTTACCTTTGATGATGGCCCCAGTGGCAATTCCGATAAGATCCTGGACATCCTTGATGATTATAATGTAAAGGCTACTTTTTTTGTGGTTGGAAAAGAGGACGATGAGTCCAAGCGCATATACAAGAGGATAGTGGATGAGGGTCACACTCTTGCAATGCATTCTTACACCCACAAGTACAGCTACATATATTCCTCGCTGGACAATTTCAAAAGCGACATGGACAAGCTCCAGAATCTTCTGTATGATGTGACCGGTGTAGACTGTGATCTGTACAGGTTTCCGGGGGGGAGCTCCAACCGTGTATCCAACACGGACATGTCCGAGTATATCAATTACCTTAATAAGAAAAACATCAGATATTTAGACTGGAATGTGGCCAGCGGAGACGCTACGTCGGCTCCCATCACCGCGGATGATCTGGTTGAAAATGTCATGTCTGATGTGGTAAAATATAAAACGTCGGTCGTGCTGATGCATGACGCAGATTCAAAGGATGCTACAGTGGAGGCTCTGCCTACTATTATTGAAAAGCTTCAGGCAGAGGGAGCACTGATCCTTCCGGTCAGTGACGACACTGAGATGATACAGCATATTACAGTTCAGTAAATTTATTTTACATATAATTTTTATAAAAGTGGAGGTAATACATGGGCTTTTTCAAAGAATTTAAAGAAGATTTATCTGAAGCTGTTGATGAGTTGATCCCCGGTGGAGATTACTCGGATGAGGCTGATGATGTGGATCTGGCTGTAGAGCAGTCTATCGATGTTGACACCGAGCTTTCCAAGCTGGATGGACTTTTGGAGCAGGCTACCAAGAAGGCTGAGGAAAATGATGCCAGGGAGAGTGTAGCTGCAAGGGTTACATCTTCTGCTGATTTTGTGGCAGAAAAGGAAAAGGCAAAAGCTACGGTTACAAATAAAAAGAAAACGGAGGAGATCAAAATGGAAGAGACTCTTAAGAATACAAATGATGTTGTTATGGATACTACACCCGCACCTGCTGTCGGAGCAAATGCTATGGCTCCCGCTTCCGATGAGAATGCAGTCATCACCAGCGGCATGAAGATCACCGGTGACCTTGAGTCCACCGGCTCCATCGATGTAGAGGGTGTGATCAACGGTAATGTTAAGTGTAACGGTAAGCTTACTGTTACAGGTACTATCGTTGGTAACAGCATTTCATCTGAGTTCTTTGCTGATTCTGCAAAGGTCGAGGGCGAGGTCAACACCTCCGGTACAGTTAAGATCGGTGTAGGTTCCGTAGTTATCGGCAATATTACAGCTACATCTGCTGTTATAGCAGGGGCTGTAAAGGGCGATATCGATGTTCAGGGACCTGTGGTTGTGGATACTTCCGCAGTTGTTATGGGCAACATCAAGTCCAGAAGCGTACAGATCAACAACGGCGCTGTTATCGAGGGCTTCTGCTCACAGGCTTATGCTGAGGTTGACGTTGCCAGCGTATTTGCTTAAGAGGATCTATTTCGGAGGAGTATTATGAGCCGCTTTTTACTAAAGCTTTCAGGTGAAGCCCTTTCGGGCGGTACAGGCCACGGCTTTGACGAGGATACCTGCCGCGATGTAGCACGTCAGGTCAAAAGTGTGGTGGACTCCGGTAATGAGGTTGCCATAGTCATAGGCGGAGGAAATTTTTGGAGAGGACGTACCGGCAACGAGATCGATCGCACCAAGTCGGATCAGATCGGTATGCTTGCCACAGTTATGAACTGCATCTATGTGTCCGAGATCTTCAGGGGTGATGGCATGGATACTGTGGTTATGACGCCTTTTGTATGCGGCTCCT
>CAMODS010000066.1 GCA_946611525.1 uncultured Lachnospiraceae bacterium
CATGGACTTTATGGCCATGGTGCCGGAATTGGCAAGGGTGATCTGATACCTGCCCTCAAGCCAGTCACGAACACTCCGCAAAAACGGTCCGGAGTCATCCACTATGAGGATGTTCTTTCTCTTCTGGTGACCAAACTTCTCCACATAAGTGTCGATACCCGAAATAACATCCTTGATGTCGATGGGCCTCTCAAAAGTCTTTTTAATGATCTGCTTGGGCATCACCTTTTTCAATAATCCGATGTGCTCCACCTGTCCCAAAATAAAAAGAGGGATGTCGTGCTCAATGGAGGTGTCCCTGATAAAGATAAGGGTCTCCTGGTTTTTTAAAAGCTCTTCGTCAAGATGTATGAGCATAACAACAGCCTGGTCCATAGCGGAGGTCTGCGAAGCGTCCTCAACATCTATGCTGGAAATCTCGGTTACGATATAACCGGCGTCCTTAAGATTGTCCCTGACCGATACATCCAGATAACTCTTTCCCTCGGTCACATACACCAAATGCTCTCTTGCTTTTCTCATAGAATCAACCTATGCCTATAATTCTCCCATTATTTCCTTCACTAAGTCCATCACGTCCTCCATCGCCACATCGGCGACATAGGCGCGTAACCTGTCTATCTTGTCCTTTATGCCATCGGGAACCTCATAGGCATCCAGTTCCTTCATGGCATTGTCTGCACCATCCAGATCAAAGGAGTCCATGGCATCATAGATCTCCTGAAGCCTGGCACGTATATCCTCAGGATCACATGCCTGCTTTTTTACATCACTGACTGCGAAGGGTGCCAAAGCCTCCTTGTAGGAAGCCATGTGAGATAAAACTCCCTCCGTCCTGTCCCTGATGGCGGCCACATCCTCTGCATGGCCAAGCTGCTCCAGTTCATAAAACTCCTGTGACAGCTCAGCTGCCCCGATCATACGGGAAGTATTCTTAAGAGCATGAACCTCGACGGTGTAGCGCTTTATGTCTCCACTTGAAATGCTGTCTCTGATAAGCTGGGACTTTACGTCCATCATATTGTAATAGTCGCCCAAAAGGGAAACCCACATGTCCTTGGAGCCTGAGTACCTTAGACCGTCCTCTGAGGAAAGTCCCTCTACCTGTGGCACATCATCTGACGGAGCACTTTCCTGTACCTCACTGCCCTCCGGCTCTTCCTCGATCATATCCACAGGAAGCCACTTTTTGGTAATGGCTATTATCTCATCGGGCTTAACAGGCTTTGCCAAAAAATCAGTCATGCCGCAATCCACGCACTTACTCCTGACCTCAGGAATAGTATTGGCGGTAAGGGCAACTATGGGCACCTCCTTTAGATGAGGATCATCCTCGCCCCTTATCAGCTTCACTGAAGTCTGCCCGTCCATCACCGGCATCATCTGGTCCATAAAGATCAGATCATAGTGATTTCTCCTGGCAAGCTCATGCGCCTCTTTGCCATTGACAGCCACGTCTATATGCATATGAAGAGGCTCAAGCAGTCCCAGAGCCACCTTCACATTCATCTCATTATCATCAGCCAAAAGCACTCTGGCTCTCGGTGCCGTAAATAAACTCCCCCTCATTTCCCATACTCCTCAAAACATAGATATTGTATTTTACCACATATAGAGAATAATTACAATTTTTTATAAATCAATAGTCTTTGCTCCCGTGGCTTTGTATATCTGGCTAACTGTCTCCGGGATATCCAGGTTATCAGGCATGATTACGGAAAACGAAAAGGTGACGGTGCCATCCTTGTGTCGCTTAACATGAGAATCCGCTATATCAATATTTCTCTCGTAAAGCATGGCCTCCAAAACCTTGACCGCTCCCATATCATCCTTCATGGTGACTGTCAGATGTCCGGTATCCGCCGGTGTCACATGGGGCAGGCGCTCATTTTTAAACATCACCATTACAAAGAGCATCAACGCCGTGGTAAGTATGGCAATAAAGTACATTCCGACACCTATACAGGCTCCTACCGCCGCCATTACCCACATCCCTGCGGCTGTAGACAATCCCTCTACGTGGTTTTCCCTGGTAAGAATAGCTCCCGCTCCCAAAAAGCCGACGCCCGTGACTATACCCGCAGTAACTCTGGCCACATCCACCCCGGCCTCACCGGGCAAAGCCATATCCAAAAAACCATACTTGGAAACCATGGCATATGCACAGGCCCCCAAAGCAACTATGAGGTAGGTACGTATCCCGGCCGTCTTGTGGTGGCGGCTGCGATCTGAACCAACCGCAAAGCCACAGGCACATGCCAAAAGAAGCTTTAGGATGATCTGTAATTCAAAGTTGTCATTAATGAAATCAATAGCCATAACTACATACCTATGGATTTGACAGCGCCGCTGAGCCTGACTATATCCAAAAGCTCCGAAGGCGAGAGATTTTTCGGCATCCTGATGTCCATGGTGTAGACCAGGGACGCCTCCTTATTTTTTTTGATATGAATACCGTTTATCTCTATACCTCTTTGGTGTAAAAGGTCCTTTAGGGAAGAAAACTTCTCCTGGTCATCCTGCATTACCACAACTATGCGGCTCGAGGTAGTCCGCTCCATCCCCAGAGCATCCTCATAGTGGAGCACCACCTGAAGCACAACTATAAGTATGGTGCTGGATACTCCCAAAATATACATGCCAACACCCAGGGCGGAGCCTATGGCAGCCGTAGCCCACACGCTGGCGGCAGTGGTGAGTCCCTGAATGGAATTACCCCTGAGATAGATGATGCCACCTCCGAGAAAACCTACACCCATGGTAACCGATGCCGCGACTCTTGACACATCCACCCTGACACCCTCTTTTCCCATGATATCCAAAAAACCATATTTGGAAAGGATGACAAAAAGTGTGGCGCCTACGCAAACCAGGATGTGGGTCTTTATCCCGGCTCCCTTGTTACGCTTTGTGCGTTCTATGCCTATGACCCCGCCACAGACAAGCGCCGCAAAAAGCCTTATGGCAAATTCAAGATTATGGTTTGAAAAAATCTCTGTTGGCATTGCTGTTCCTATCTCAGTCCTTTTTTCTCAAGAACCGCCTTGGTGCGGTTGGGGTAGTTGCCGATGATTCCTTCCACCTTAAGGTCGCAGAGCATCTCTATATATGGCTCTTCGTTTACCGTCCAGGTGTTGATCTCAAGGCCATGTGAGCGTATATCCTTTACCAGTTCCATATCCGTAAGCATGGCAAAAAGAGGATGGTAGCACTCTACTCCGTGGCTCTTTATATATTCACCCACATCAAGTATCCCGGTCTCGGTCAAAAAGCCACACTTTATGGTTGGATCGATCTCTTTCATCTTCATAACTGAGGCATGTCCAAAGGAGGATATCACCACCTTGTCATGCATATCGTAGCTTTTTATCATGTCATAGACAGCCTGCTCTATCCCGGGATAGTGGAAGATGCCGGTTTTTAGCTCTATGTTTATGATAATGTCTTTATCATGCACCAGCTCCATGAATTCCTCCAGTGTGGGGATGCGGCAAAAGCCCACCTTATCTCCATAGGTGTAGGAAAAGTCAAATTTTTTAAGCTCATCATAGGTATAGTCCTTTACAAAACCCTTGCCGTCCGAGGTGCGGTCTATCAGCTCATCATGGATGATCACGATCTTTCCGTCCTTTGTAAAATGAACATCCATCTCGATGCCCTCACATCCTGCCTCTATGGCTTTTTCAAAGGCTATCATGGTGTTTTCGGGATACTCCCCCGAAAAACCTCTGTGGGCATAGTTTCTGCAAATCAAATCAGTCATAACTTCTCCTTTCATAAAGATTCTACTCTATTATCTCCTGCTCGATCTCAGGCATCTCCTCAGGCACTTCATCACCTGTTATTGCCGGATCATCCAAAAGCTCCTCATCCGCAGCTTCGTATTCATTGGTATCCATGATCTCCGTAGGCTCCAAAAAAGCCAGGGGAGTCAGATCCTTATGAGCCTCCTCCATAAACTCGTGCCAGATGCTTCCGGGATAAGATGCTCCCGTAAGTCCCGGTAGCTTTTTGGGAATATCATAGCCTACCCACACACTGGTGGTATAATACCTGGTGTATCCCACAAACCATCCGTCCTTGTTGTCGTTGGTGGTACCCGTCTTTCCGGCACTCACCATCTCCGAGATACCAAGTCCTCTACCGGTGCCCTCTGTAAGTACTCCCTCCAAAATGTCGGTCATGGCTCTGGCGGCATTGGGCTTGTAAATAACCTCCTCGGTCTGGTCAGCCTGGTAAATGAGATTGCCGTCTGCTCCGGTTATCTTTACTATGCATCCCGGGTCACGGTACTTGCCGTCATTTTCTATGGCGGCATAGGCCTTTGCCATCTCTAAGGGCGATACACCATTTGTAAAACCTCCCAAGGCTATGGCAAGTCGGTCATCATTTTCATCGAGTCTGGAAAAATTCATGGCCTCAAGATAAGAAAGCCCCACCTCAGGAGTCAGCTCATCCAAAAGCTTGTAGGCAACTGTATTTTTAGACTTTTCTACGGCGCGCCTAAGGGTCATCTCACCCTCGTAATAGCCGTCTGCGTTGGATGGTCCGTCCTCTATCTCCGTATCCTCAACTATACTGTCCGCTGTATATCCTCGCTCCAGCATGGGCGTATAAATGAGCACCGGCTTTATGGAACTGCCCGGCTGACGGTAGCTCTGGTACGCACGATTTAGGGTATAGCCACTCACCTCCTGGGACCGGCCACCCACGATGGCGCGCACCAGACCGGTAACATTGTCAATGCACACCGCCGCGCTCTGAAGGGTGTATATGCCCTCATCATTTGTCTCACCAAAGGCAGCCAGTCCATTGTCCACCGCGCTCTGCAATGACTTCTGGAGTGACAGGTCAAGAGAGGTATAGATGCGGTAGCCTCCGGTAAAAAGCTTGGCATTTGCATTGCCGTAAGCCTCTTCGTAGGCTGCATCATAGGCCTTTTTATCATCGGAATCTTCAAACTTTGTCCTAAACTCAAACCCATCCTGCGCCATAAGTATCCGGGTGGCACAGTAGTAGGTATAGGTCTCCACAAAATTATTCTTTTTATACTCCGTGGTCTTAAGCTTTATCTTTTCCTTTTTCGCCTTTTCATATGTCTTTTGGGAAATGACCCGATCCTCCATCATCTGTTTGAGGATCCGGTTACGGCGCTTCATGGTCCGCTTGAAATGAGTCAGTGGATCATAGTAATTAGGGTTATTGGGAATGGCGCACAAAAATGCAACCTGGGACAGGGACAGATCGCTTACCGTCTCGGAAAAATAGCCCTGGGACGCAGCCTCTATCCCATAATAACCGTTTTTAAAATATATGTTGTTCATGTAAAACTCCAGGATCTGGTCCTTGGAGTACTTTTTTTCCAATTCGTAGGCTACATAGATCTCCTCGATCTTTCTCTCCCAGGTCCTGTCCTGGGTCAAAAAGACATCTCTGGCCAGCTGCTGGGTAATGGTGCTGGCTCCCTGTGTAACCTTTCCGTTTTGGATCATGGCGATAACGGCACGTACCACAGCCCTGTAATCTATACCATGGTGAGAGTAAAACTTTTTATCCTCAACAGTCACAACAGCCTGTCTGGCATATACGGGGATCTCCTCGATCTGCAGGTAATACACGTCCTTTTCACCCTTGACCCGTGAGATCAGCTTGCCGTTTACATCATAGACTTCGCTGGTCTCACTGGTCCTGAAGGTGTCAACAGATGATGCTGCCACCAGCTGCTCAGCCTCCCGCTTCATCTCTGCCACCTTTGTGGCATAGCCACCGAGAAAATAGTAGCCCATGGCCAAAAGCACCAGCAAAATCAGCACCATCTGTACCTTTAAAAATCGCCAGGCTTTCTGTTTTTTAGTTTTCTTTTTTTTCGTTTTCGCCATTTCAAATGAATCTGTAAACAGTCACACCTTTTTTATCCGAATCTGTATACTGTCCTGCTCTTTGCGGTCTCACCCGCCTTTAATACCGGCTGTTCAAATGAAGGGATGTTGATGGCATTGGGGAAGTACTGTGTCTCCAAAGCCACACCTCCCCTGCGTACAAACTTTTTCCCACCCTTCATGATCTCGTCAGGGTTCATGTAGTTACCAACATAAAGCTGGATGCCGGGAAGGGAAGTATACACATCCATCTTTCTGCCGGAAGCCTCAACAGATGCCGCAAAGTAAACATCCATACCGGGAAGGGAATACTCAGGCTCCTTTGTGTCAAGGTTTAGGCAGTAGTTGTGATCGTAACCGCCGGCGTACTTTAACATGTCATAATCCTCTTCGATCCTCTCGCCTATGGCATGTGCATCTGTAAAGTCCATGGGCGTGCCCTTTACCTCGCGGATGGTGCCATCGGGAATAGACTCCTCGTCAGCAAAGGTAAAGGTGTCCGCATCAATAAGCACTCTGTGTTCCAAAATGGTGCTGCCATCCTGACCGTTCAAATTGAAATAGCTGTGGTTTGTGGGATTATATATGGTATCCTTGTCACTTTCACCCGTATAATCCAGTATCAGTGTATCATCATCACCCAATGTATAGGTAACTGTCATCTTGCAGTTGCCGGGGAAGCCCATATCCATATCCGGGCTGTCATAAGAAAAAGTAACGGCATTCTCTTTTTCGGAGTCGATCTGCCATATCTTCTTTGCTGTGGTATCCTTTCCCGAATGCAGGTTGTTGTGTCCGTTATCATTCTTTTCTATCTCGTAGCGGACTCCGTTTATCTCAAAAACAGACCCGCCGATGCGGTTTGCATTACGTGCCACTGTACAACCATAGTATGGACCGTTTACAAAATAGTCCTCGATGTTCTCATAACCAAGTACCACATCGCATCCGTCAGCAAGTATGAGCTTTCTGAGTATTGCTCCAAAATTCAAAATCTCCGCCGTCATGCCATTTTTGTTTTTGATGGTCACAGCAATGATGTCCTGTCCGTCCTTTGTCTTTCCAACCGTTTCTCTCATTTTTCTCCTCCTTTTT
>CAMODS010000067.1 GCA_946611525.1 uncultured Lachnospiraceae bacterium
CACAATCCCAAAAAGTACACCAAGATAGGAGCCAAGCTTCCCAAGGGAGCCCTTTTGGTGGGGCCTCCCGGAACAGGTAAGACTCTTTTGGCCAAGGCCGTTGCAGGTGAGGCGGGAGTTCCGTTTTTCTCCCTGGCCGGTTCTGACTTTGTGGAGATGTTTGTAGGCGTTGGTGCTTCGCGTGTTCGTGACCTCTTCAAGGAGGCCAACAAGCAGGCACCCTGCATCATTTTTATAGACGAGATCGACGCTATCGGAAAGAGCCGTGACTCCAGATTCGGAGGTGGCAATGATGAGCGTGAGCAGACATTAAACCAGCTTTTGGCTGAGATGGATGGTTTTGAGAGCTCAAAGGGTCTCATGATCCTTGCGGCTACTAACAGGCCCGAAGTTTTGGATAAGGCGCTTTTGCGTCCGGGCCGTTTTGACAGACGCATTATAGTTGACCGCCCGGATATGAAGGGACGTCTGGAGACGCTCAAGGTTCACAGCAAGGATGTGGCCATGGATGAGACGGTGGATCTGGATGCACTGGCACTGGCCTCCGCAGGACTGGTGGGATCAGACCTCGCAAATATCATAAATGAGGCAGCTATCATAGCTGTAAAAAATGACAGAAAATTTGTCAACCAGAGTGATCTTTTTGAGGCCTTTGAGCTTGTAGCCGTAGGTGGTAAGGAGAAAAAGGACAGGGCCATGAGCGAAAAGGAGCGCCGCCATGTGGCATATCACGAAGTGGGACATGCTCTGGTGTCTGCTCTCCAAAAGAACGCGGAGCCGGTACAAAAGATCACCATCGTACCCCGTACCATGGGTGCCCTGGGATATACCCTCCAGACTCCTGAGGAAGAGAAGTTTTTGGAGACAAAGGACGAGCTTATCGCAAAGATCGTTACTTATATGGGAGGCCGGGCTGCAGAGGAGATCGTATTTTCCACCTTTACCAGCGGTGCTGCCAACGACATTGAAAATGCTACATCCATCGCCCGCAACATGGTGACACGTTTTGGTATGAGCGATAAGTTCGGCATGATGGGACTGGCCACGGTGGAGAGCCAGTACCTGGATGGCAGAGCGGCGCTGACTTGTGGTGAGGCAACTGCGGCGCAGATAGATGAGGAAGTGCTGGCCATGATCACAAAGTGCTACGAGGAGGCCAAGAAGCTTTTGATGGACAATCGTGAGGCACTGGATCGGATCTCCGAGTACCTTTTTGAAAAGGAGACCATCACCGGTAAGGAGTTCATGGATCTCTTCCGTGAGATCACCGGCATCAAAAGTGACGAGGCTTTGGAGCCGGCTGTGGCTGAGGAGTCTGCAGCGGAGATGTTTGCGGAGGATTAGTGCCGTGTCATCCTGAGCATAGCGAAGGATCATATTATGTCAAACGAACATTTTATCATCGAAGAAGAACTTAAAAAACTCCCGGATCAGCCGGGAGTTTATATCATGCATGATGAGCGCGATGCCATAATATACGTTGGCAAAGCGCTCTCTCTGACTAAGCGGGTGCATCAGTATTTTCAGCCCTCACATGATGAGGGATTAAAGAAAAAGCAGATGGTCGCTCATATTGCGCGCTTTGAATACATAGTCACGGACTCTGAACTGGAGGCTCTGGTGCTGGAAAACAATCTGATCAAGGAGCACCGGCCCAAATACAACACCATGCTCAGGGACGACAAGACCTATCCTTACATCTGCGTTACCGTGTCAGAGGAGTATCCCAGGGTGATCTTTTCCCGCCGGAGCAAAAAGGACAGCAACAAATACTTCGGTCCCTTTACCAGTGCCGGAGCAGTCAGGGATACCATAGATCTGGTAAACAAGATCTACCATCTTCGTACCTGCAACAAAAAGTTTCCCAGGGATTTTGGAAAGGGCAGGCCCTGCCTGAATTATCATATGGATCAGTGCCCGGGAGTCTGCACAGGAAAGGTGGATGCCGCAGCCTACGGCGAAAGAGTCCGGGAAGCTATGGGCTTTTTGGGCGGCGACTACAAGCCGGTAGTAAAGATGCTAAAGGAAAAGATGGAGGCATGCTCTTTAGAGATGGAATTTGAGAGGGCAGCTACCTACCGTGATCTTATCGAGAGCGTGATGGACTGCGTGGAAAAGCAAAAGATCACCTCCTACGATGGAGAAGACAAGGACATTGTGGCGGCCGCCACCGATGGTGAGGATGCAGTGGTTCAGGTCTTTTTTATCCGCGGCGGAAAGATGATCGGCAGAGAGCATTATTTTATAAACGTGCGTGTGGAAAACGAGATGTCTGACATACTAAGCATCTTTTTGAAGCAGTACTATGCCGGCACACCTTTTATTCCTCGTGAGATATACGTCCAGGAAGAGATGGCTGATGAGGAGATGATAGCCGGATGGCTTACGGAGAAAAAGGGTAAAAAGGTGACCATACTCACGCCAAAGCGTGGCGCCAAGGAAAAGCTGGTTGAGCTGGCGGCTAAAAATGCCAGGATGGTTTTAGAACAGGACAGAGAGAGAATAAAGCGTGAAGAAGGACGCACCATCGGAGCTATGAAGGAGATAGCGTCCCTCATAGGCTTAGAGCATATAGAACGGATGGAGGCTTACGATATCAGCAACACCAGCGGATACCAGTCGGTGGGCTCCATGGTGGTATTTGAAAAGGGTAAGCCTGCCAGAAGTGATTACAGGAAGTTTCGCATCAAGTCCGTTGAGGGACCCAATGATTACGAGTCCATGAGGGAGGTGCTGACAAGGCGCTTTTCCCATGGCCTGGAGGAAAGGCAAAAAGCGGATGACGGACCGGAGACGGAAGCGGGCGCAAAGCTTACAAGTTTTTCAAAGTTTCCGGATGTCATTATGATGGACGGAGGCAGGGGTCAGGTAAACATAGCCCTTCAGGTTCTTGGTGATTTGGGACTTTCCATTCCTGTATGCGGCATGGTAAAAGACGACCACCACCGCACCAGGGGGTTGTATTATGACAATGTGGAGATTCCCATAGACAAAAGCAGTGAAGGTTTTAAGCTGATCACCAGGCTTCAGGATGAGGCTCATCGATTC
The DNA here is from genome assembly GCA_946611525.1 of uncultured Lachnospiraceae bacterium. Taxonomy (GTDB): domain Bacteria; phylum Bacillota; class Clostridia; order Lachnospirales; family Lachnospiraceae; genus JAILEN01. Next base: position 3,049 of record CAMODS010000067.1, read on the forward strand.
GCCATTGAATTTCACAGAAGCCTCAGGGGCAAAAACCAGGTAAAGAGCTTTTTGGATGATATACCCGGCATAGGGCCTGCCAGACGAAAGGCGCTCATGCGATCCTTTGCAGGACCTGAGGAGATGAAGCAGGCTAAGGTGGAAGACTTTTTGGCTATCCCAGAAATGAACCAAAAAGCAGCGGAAAATGTCTACGAATATTTCCATGGGGGTTCGCAGGATGTATCATCCTGATCAAAGCGAGGGATCCTATTAGTATAAGGGTTAAAGCAAACTTCTTCCTGTAATCTAAAGAGAAGGACCCTATTAGAATAAGAGGTTATTAAATGAAAGTAGATAAAGAGCAAAAAGATACCAGAAAATATATAAAGGTAAGGGGTGCCAACGAGAACAATCTAAAGAATGTATCCTTAGAGATACCCCGTGATGAGCTGGTGGTATTTACGGGACTTTCGGGAAGCGGTAAATCTTCCCTTGCCTTTGATACCATATTTGCCGAGGGGCAGAGGAGGTACATGGAGTCGCTGTCCAGCTATGCCAGACAGTTTTTGGGACAGATGGAAAAACCGGATGTGGAACGGATCGACGGTATGCCGCCTGCCATTTCCATAGACCAGAAATCCACCAACAGAAACCCCAGATCCACAGTGGGCACAGTGACGGAGATCTATGATTATTTCAGGCTTTTATACGCCAGGATCGGTATTCCCCATTGCCCCAACTGCGGCAAGGAGATAAAGCGCCAGACGGTAGACCAGATGGTGGATGAGATACTTTCCATGCCGGAAAAGACAAAATTTCAGATCCTTGCTCCTGTGGTCAGGGGCCGCAAGGGAACGCATGAGAAGCTTTTTGAGAGAGCCAGAAAGAGCGGATACGTGCGTGTGATAGCGGACGGCAACCTCTACGAGCTGGAGGAAGAGATAAAGCTCGATAAGAATAAAAAACACAACGTGGAGATAGTCATCGACCGACTGGCGGTTAAGGAGGGCATGGAGGAGAGACTGACGGGATCTCTTGAAAATGCACTAAAGCTGGGTGAGGGCATGGCTATAGTGGATGTGATAGGGGGCAAGCCCAAAAACTATTCCGAGAATTTTGCCTGTCCGGACTGCGGCATCAGTATTGATGAGATCGAGCCCAGGAGCTTTTCCTTCAACAATCCCTTCGGCGCATGTCCGGAGTGCTTTGGTCTTGGCTTTAAAATGGAGTTTGACGAGAGACTTATGATCCCGGACATGTCGCTATCTTTTAACGAGGGCTGCGTGCAGGTGATGGGCTGGCAGTCATCCAACGACCCGAAGTCCTATACCCATGCGATCCTTGAGGCTTTGGGAAGAGAATATGGCTTTTCACTGGATACACCCTATGAGGATCTGCCTGCTGATGTAAGGAAGATGTTCATACACGGCAGCGACCGGGTGATAAAGGTTCCCTACAGCGGCAAGTTTGGCGAGGGTATATATGACGTGCAATTTGAGGGACTCATCGAAAATTCCAAGCGCCGTTACAGAGAAACATCCTCAGAGTGGTCAAAGCAGCAGTATGAGGAATACATGGAGATATCTCCCTGTCCGGTGTGCGGGGGAATGAGGCTGAAAAAGGAATCCCTGGCAGTAACGGTGGGTGATAAGAATATCTACGAGGTCACTGTTATGCCGGTAAGGGATCTTTCGGTATATCTTAATGAGCTAAAGCTCAGTGAATATCAGATGAAGGTGGGGCGCCTGGTCCTTAAGGAGATAAAAGCCAGAGTAGGCTTTTTGAATGACGTGGGACTTGACTATCTGTCACTGTCACGTGCCACCGGCACACTTTCCGGTGGTGAGGCCCAGCGCATCAGACTGGCTACCCAGATAGGGTCAGGTTTGGTTGGTGTCTGCTATATTTTGGACGAGCCAAGTATCGGCCTGCACCAGCGGGATAACTCAAAGCTTTTGAATTCACTTAAGGGTCTTCGCGATCTGGGCAATACCCTTATAGTGGTGGAGCATGATGAGGATACCATGCGGGAGGCGGATTACATTGTGGATATCGGTCCGGCAGCAGGCAGTCACGGAGGCGAAGTGGTGGCCTGCGGGACCGTTGAGGATATCATGGCAGAACCCAGATCCATCACCGGGGAATACCTGTCCGGCAAGAGGGTGATCCCTGTGCCCAAAAAGCGCAAGAAGCCTACGGGAAAGATTACCATAAAGGGTGCCAGGGAGCACAATCTTAAAAACATAGATGTGGATATCCCCCTTGGAGTAGTGACCTGTATCACCGGTGTGTCCGGCAGTGGCAAGTCATCACTGATAAACGAGATCCTGTACAAGAGCCTGGCAAAAAAGCTAAACCGGGCCCACCGCATTCCCGGAGAACACGACAAGATCATAGGTGTGGACCAGCTAGACAAGGTGATTGACATTGACCAGTCACCCATAGGTCGTACTCCCAGATCCAATCCGGCCACCTACACCGGAACCTTTGATCTTATCAGGGATCTCTTTGCCGGCACTCCCGATGCCAAGGCCAGAGGCTATAAAAAGGGACGCTTTTCCTTCAATGTTAAGGGCGGCCGCTGTGAAGCGTGTGGCGGAGACGGAATCGTAAAGATAGAGATGCATTTTCTCCCGGACGTGTATGTACCCTGTGAGGTATGCCAGGGCAAGCGTTACAACCGTGAGACCCTTGAGGTTAAGTATAAGGGCAAGTCTATATACGACGTGCTGGATATGCGGGTGGAGGAAGCAGTAGAGTTTTTTAAAAATGTTCCTACCATCAGACGAAAGATAGAGACCTTAAATGACGTAGGCATGGGCTATGTGAAGCTTGGGCAGCCATCAACCGAGCTGTCCGGCGGTGAGGCTCAGCGCATAAAGCTGGCAACGGAGCTTTCAAGACGCAGTACGGGAAAGACAATTTATATACTGGATGAGCCCACTACAGGTCTGCATTTTGAGGACGTAAACAAGCTGGTGACCATACTCCACAGACTGGCTGAGGGTGGTAATACCGTAGTGGTGATCGAGCACAACCTGGATGTGATAAAGACTGCCGATTACATTATTGACTTGGGACCTGAAGGAGGTGACCGGGGCGGCGAGATCGTGGCCTGTGGAACCCCTGAAGAGGTGGCAAAGGTCAAGGAGTCTTACACGGGACAGTATGTGAAAAAGTACCTAAAGCAAAATATCAAAGGGTAAAAAAATATCACTAATTCCGTATTGAATTATTTGTAGAAACTGTATATACTATAACGTGGTGTGTTGAGTTTTGATAATTAGAGACAGGAGCTTATAAAAAATGGCTTTAAATTCTTCAGATATAGGTATAGATTTAGGTACAGCCAGTATTCTGGTGTTTGTTAAGGGAAAGGGCGTTGTTTTAAAGGAGCCCTCTGTTGTGGCTTTTGACCGAGATACCAACAAGATCAAGGCTATCGGTGAGGAGGCCAGGCTGATGCTTGGACGTACACCCGGCAATATCGTTGCGGTACGCCCCTTGAGACAGGGAGTTATCTCTGATTATACTGTCACAGAAAAGATGATCAAGTATTTTGTACAGAAGGCACTGGGCAAGAGGAGCTACAGAAAGCCCAAGATCTCCGTGTGTGTTCCCAGTGGAGCCACAGAGGTGGAGAAGCGTGCGGTTGAGGACGCTGCTTATGCAGCCGGAGCACGTGAGGTTTTCATCATAGAGGAGCCTATTGCGGCAGCTATCGGAGCAGGCATCGATATCTCAAAGCCCTGCGGAAATATGATAGTTGATATCGGAGGAGGTACTGCCGATGTGGCGGTGATCTCTCTGGGCGGATCGGTTGTTTCCACTTCCATCAAGATAGCCGGAGATGACTTTGATGAGGCCATCGTCAGATATATGAGAAAAAAGCACAATCTGCTCATCGGTGAG
>CAMODS010000068.1 GCA_946611525.1 uncultured Lachnospiraceae bacterium
TGAACTTGCCCACATCAGAGCCCTTGCACATCTCAAGGACCATGGGCAGCGAGTTTACGTTGATAAGTGCCCACGCCATACCGATAAGTGCAAATATCACATACAGCCATGTGGCAAACTCACTGTTGCCGAGAGTGTATACCAGACCTATGATGTAGCAGGATGCCATCATCACCACACCGATCAGGATACTCTTTTTACGTCCGATCTTGCCGGCGATAAAACCAACAGGTATGTAGGAAAGGATGGCTCCACCGTTTGCGATGAGCAGGCACTTTGATGCGCCGCCAAGGGCCATGTTCCACATCTTGCTGGCATAGGTGGTAAACCAGGTCTCCACTGCGTTGTAGGATATGAACCAAAGCGCTATGGAGAAAAGTAAAAACATAAGTGAACGTTTTACCTCGGGAGGAAGCTGTGCATTGCCGCTGCCATCATCCACCGCAAGATTCTCCTCGGGATGGGCTGCCTCGTACTCTGCCATCTCAGCCATGAGCTTTTTTTCATTGACTGTGGTCATCACTATGATGAGTGCAAAGATCATGATACCTGCCACGATAACAAAGATGGGAACGTAGTCCACATGGGGAAGCCCCTCTGTTTTGGATTTGGAATATAAAACTGCCGCAATGGCAAGATAAGCGATACCGCCTAAAGCTCCCATGAGATTAATGATAGCATTACCCTGTGAACGGTAGGGCTTTGGTGTAAGGTCAGGCATCAGCGCCACAGCCGGGCTCCTGTATGTGCCCATAGCCACCAAAAGTGCTCCCAGCACTCCGATGAAAAGTGCCTGCTTGCCCATGGCGGGATTTGCAAAATACGCATTGTCGATCATGGGAATCAGTACCATAAGGATCACTGCCGCCACTGTACCGAAAAGGATAAAGGGCTTACGTCTGCCGATGGGACTCTTGCACTTGTCTGAAAGTGCTCCGAAGAAGGGTAACATGAAAAGCCCCAAAACATTGTCAGCTGCCATAATAGCTCCGCTTAATGTCTCGTTCATTTGGAAAGTATTGGTCAGTATCAGTGGTACGATGTTGTTGTACATCTGCCAGAATGCACAGATGGAAAAGAATGCGAAACCTATGCGGATCGTCTGACCGGGTCTGAATTTAAGCTCCATTGTAAAAAACCTCCGTTATTGAAATCAAACAACAATAAATTATATCATTTATGCGTTGAAAAGGCAAAATAATCTATGCATTTGGCTGAATGGATCACATAACTTCCGTGATCCTCCCCGGAAAGGATGTGCATTTCGCAATCAGGTATGGCAAAAGCCATCTGTTTTGTATCCTTTTCCTTTACCATATCATGATCTCCTGCCAACAGTGTAACAGGGCAGGTGATGCGGGATAATATGTCACTTGTAAGGTTGGGTTCCTTTAGCATCATCTCCGTAAGAGGAGACTTATCGGCTTTAAACTGCCTTTTTATCTCCGATCTGGCAGATAGCGTAAGCCCCTTGGGATTTGAGTTTGCGCCGGCACAAATGAGCCTGCCAAAAGCCCCCGGTTTTTTTGATGCAGCTATAAGTGCCGTGATCCCTCCGTCGCTAAAGCCAAAGACGGTAGGCTTTTTAATCCTAAGTGCCTCTATGAAGTTTAAGAGATCTGCCGCCATGTCATCATAGTGATACTCTGCCGGCGTGGCGGAAAGACCGTGGCCTCTGGCATCAACGGCATAGACATTTGCTCTGTCCCCTATGGCTGTAATAAGCTCCTCAAAGATGCTTCTGTCCTCGCCATTGCCGTGAAGCAGTATGATATTGTCATCCCCCTCACCATGTCTTTCGTAATATAGGATCTGTCCTTCCAGTTGTATATACATAACCCCTCCAAAAAAAGAGACAGGGGTCTGTCCCCTGTCTCCCAGTTTATTTTACAGGTACCAGCACCTCTGTGCCGCCCATGTAGGGGCGAAGCACTTCGGGGATCTTTACGCTGCCGTCTGCCTGAAGATTGTTTTCCAAAAATGCGATGAGCATCCTGGGCGGAGCCACCACTGTATTGTTTAAGGTGTGGGCAAAATACTTGTCCTTGCCGGATCTTACCCTGATACCAAGGCGTCTTGCCTGTGCATCCCCAAGGTTTGAACAGCTTCCCACCTCAAAGTACTTTTTCTGTCTGGGGCTCCACGCCTCCACGTCACAGGATTTGACCTTGAGGTCAGCCAGGTCTCCGGAGCAGCACTCAAGGGTACGTACCGGAATATCAAGGCTCCTGAAGAGATCCACTGTGTTCTGCCAGAGCTTGTCATACCACATGGGTGACTCCTCAGGCTTACATACCACGATCATCTCCTGCTTTTCAAACTGATGGATGCGGTAAACTCCGCGCTCCTCTATACCATGCGCACCCTTTTCCTTTCTGAAGCAGGGTGAATAACTGGTCAGTGTGTAAGGAAGTGCCTCCTCATCATTTATGGTATCTATAAACTTACCGATCATGGAGTGCTCAGAGGTACCGATGAGGTAGAGATCCTCGCCCTCGATCTTGTACATCATGGCATCCATCTCCTCGAAGCTCATGACGCCCGTCACCACATTGGAACGGATCATGAAAGGAGGTACACAGTAGGTAAAGCCCCTGTCAATCATAAAGTCACGGGCATAGGCGATAACAGAGCTGTGAAGTCTTGCGATATCTCCCATAAGGTAGTAAAAGCCGTTTCCTGCAACCTTGCCTGCGGCATCAAGATCAATACCGTTAAAACGGTCCATGATCTCCGTATGATAGGGGATCTCAAAGTCGGGAACCACCGGCTCACCGAACCTTTCAAGCTCCACATTTTTGCTGTCATCCTCGCCGATGGGCACTGATGGATCGATGATATTGGGGATCACCATCATACGCTTTTTGATCTCCTCGGCAAGCTCTGTCTGCTTGGCCTCGAGCTCCGCTAAGCGCTCTGCATTTTTTGCAACCTCAGCCTTAACCTTTTCGGCCTCGTCCTTTTTGCCTTCCTTCATCAGGCCGCCGATCTGCTTGGAAAGGACATTTTTCTGATTTCTCAGATCGTCGCCCTCCTGCTGAACGGCACGAACCTCTTTGTCCAGCTCGATGACTTCGTCTACGAGAGGAAGCTTTTTATCCTGGAATTTTTTCTTAATGTTCTCCCTGACTGCGTCGGGATTTTCTCTTAAAAATTTTATGTCGATCATACTACACTCCTATAAAGATTCTTCGCTTCGCTCAGAATGACACACTTTTTCTGTCATCCTGAGCGTTAGCGAAGGATCTTAAAACTTACCACTTAAAGGGTACTTGGCTACTATATCGGAAATAATGCCACGTGCCTTCTCGATTCCTGCTTCACCTTCGTTGATAACAGTGGCGATAGCCTCTGCCACATTGTCGAAGTCGTCAACTCCAAGTCCGCGTGAAGTGGAGGCAGGTGTGCCGAGGCGGATACCACTGGTCACGAAGGGTGACTTGGGATCGTTGGGAACCGTGTTTTTGTTGGCCGTGATATGAGCGCGGTCAAGAAGCTTTTCAATCTCCTTACCTGTAAGATCCTTGGGAACCAGATTTACCAGCATAAGGTGGTTGTCTGTGCCGCCGGATACTATGGAAATACCGCGATCCATAAGTCCCTTAGAAAGAGCCTGGGCGTTATCAACTATGTTCTTTGCATAGGTCTTGAACTCAGGTGTCAATGCCTCCTTGAAGCATACTGCCTTTGCAGCAATGACATGCATGAGAGGACCGCCCTGGATACCGGGGAACATAGCCTTGTTGAAATTGTATTTTTCATTGGCAGCCGCTGTGGAAAGGATAAGTCCTCCACGGGGACCGCGAAGCGTCTTATGTGTAGTAGTTGTAACGATATCTGCGTAGGGAACAGGCGACTCATGCTGTCCGCCTGCCACCAGACCTGCGATGTGAGCCATATCCACCATAAGGACAGCTCCCACCTCATCAGCGATCTCCCTGAATCTCTTGAAGTCTATCTTTCTGGCATAGGCAGATGCACCTGCAATGATAAGTTTCGGCTTATTTTCCTTTGCCAGCTTGAGTACGTTGTCGTAATCAATAAAGCCTTCGTCATTTACTCCGTAGGGCACGATCTTGAAGTACTTTCCGGAGAAGTTTACGGGGCTGCCGTGAGTCAGATGTCCGCCGTGATCAAGGCTCATGCCCATGATAACATCACCGGGCTCACATACAGCAAACTGAACAGCCATGTTGGCCTGGGCACCTGAGTGAGGCTGCACATTGGCATACTCAGCACCAAACAGTTCCTTGGCACGGTCGATGGCAAGCTGCTCTGCCACGTCCACTACCTCGCATCCGCCATAGTAACGCTTGCCGGGATAGCCCTCGGCATACTTGTTGGTAAGAACGGAACCCATGGCAGACATTACTGCGGGGCTCACCCAGTTTTCAGATGCTATAAGCTCAATGTGGTCTGACTGTCTGGCATACTCGTCACAGATCACGTCAGCAATCTCGGGGTCAACATTTCTGATATCGTCTATACTATACATATTAACCTCTCTCTTTTTTAAAGATCTTATTTTTTCTTAGCACCAATTTTTGTCTTCATCAAAAACCACAGCTCTGTAGCCAGGCAGATGGATGAATATGTACCTGTGACAACGCCTGCCAACAGAGGAAGTGCGAACTCACGGATAGTTGATACACCAAGGATCAGAAGCATCAGTACCATGATAGCTGTGGTAATGGATGTGGATATGGATCTTGAAAGCGTCTGTGAAATACTCTCATTTGCCATGTCCGCATAAGCCTGCTCATCCTTTTTAAGCATGCCCTGCATATTCTCACGGATACGGTCGAAAATGACGATGGTGTCATTGACTGAGTAACCGATAACTGTAAGCATACATGCGATGAAGGCAGAGCCCACAGAGATACGTGCCACTGCATAGATCGCTAGTACCACAAGTACGTCGTGGATCAGCGCTATGATAGCTGATGAAGCAAATCTGAGATCCTTGAATCTGAACCAGATGTAAAGGAGCATCAGAACGGCAGCTACGATAACTGCGATCATGGACTGTCTGCGCATCTCACCTCCGATGGTGGAGCTGATGTTCTCAGATGAGATCTTGTCCTCAGTTACGCCAAAGTTTTCCTCAAACATGGAATTGAGTGCTTCACGCTCCTCAAGATCCAAAGTACGTGTCTTAAAGATGATGCCTGTCCCGTCATCAACCTTTGATGTCTGGATATCATTGTCACCTGTGATCTGAGATACCAGAGGAACGATGTCACTGTCGATCTCAGCAAGTGAATACTCTTTGTCAAAGTTAACTGTGGTAGATGTACCACCTAAAAACTCAAGACTGTAGTTGAGTCCGTAGCCCTTTACGCTGTGAACGCCGATGGATACCAGACCCACACAGATAACGAGCAGTGAGCATGCAAAGAAGATCATCTTTTTGCCAATGAAATCAAGAACATTGACCTTTTTAGCACGGCCATAGAACTTCTCATCGGTAAGACCGATTGCATAGAGGCTTCTCATGATCCAGCGTGTAACAGCAAGTGCTGTGAACATGGATAAAAGAACACCGATAGCCAGTGTGATGGCGAAGCCCTTTACCATACCACTTCCGAGACCGCCAAGAACGGCTGCGGCAATAAGTGTTGTTATATTACCATCCAGGATAGCAGACAAAGCTTTTTTGAAACCGGATTCTATTGAAGCTGCAACTCCCTTTCCGGTAGCGATCTCCTCCCTGATACGGGCGAAGATGATAACGTTCGCATCCACCGCCATACCGATGGAAAGGATAATACCTGCGATACCTGAAAGTGAAAGTGCGATATCATACAGATATAAGATGGCGATCATGATCACTGAGTAGATCGCAAGAGCAATAGCTGCTGCAAGTCCGGGGAGTCTGTACATCACGATCATAAAGATCATAACGATGATAAGACCGATGACTGCTGCCAAAAATGCTGAGGATAACGCATCGGAACCCAAGGTAGCACCTACTACCCTTGACTCCAGCTCTTCAAGCTGTACATGAAGTCCACCGATACGGATGAAGCTTGCCAGTGACTGGGCTGCCTCATAGTCCTCCATTCCGTTGATCACTGCCTGACCGTTTGTGATCTCGGCAGATACGGAAGGCACGCTTACGAAATTGCCATCATAGTAAATTGCGATGGTGTCCTCGTCGTTGTTGTATGCTACTCTTGTAGCCTCAGCAAAAGCTGCTGCACCATCCTGATTTAGCGTAAGCTGTACAACAGGCTTCTGGGCGCTTGTGGTCTGATCCTTTTCATAGGATGCAACCGCTGATGCAACGTCTGTACCTGTAAGTACCACGTCACCGCTAGCCTGAAGCTCCTCTATGCTGTAGTTCAGCTCATAGCCTGCATTACCCCAGCTATAGTTTTCCTCACCGCTGTCATTGAGATGGCGGATGAAATAGAGGTCACCGGGTGAACCTAACTGCTCTAAAAGCTCATTGGCATCCTTTACACCGGGAACCTCAACTGCGATACGGTCTGTACCCACACGGTAAACAGTACCCTCAGTAGATGAGTTCTCACCCAGCTCGGAATCTACACGCTGCTGGAGCTTGTAGACTGTGTCTTCCATCTCCTCATCTGTGTAGTTGCCTACTGCCTGATAAGTGATGGAAACACCACCTGCCAGATCCAGGCCCAGCTTTAAGCTGTCGTCACTTTGATCCTTTGTTCCGTTGATAATGGTTGTGGCATAAAAGCCCAGGCCTGCGATTATCGCAACGATGATCACAAGGCTTAAAATTCCCTGCCACTTCTTCATTCGCTTCATTTTCTTTGTCTCTCCTTCTATTAATAATTACCATATAACAACACGAAAAGCACTTCCGTCATCCTGAGCGAAGCGAAGGATCCAAATAAGAGATTCTTCGCTT
>CAMODS010000069.1 GCA_946611525.1 uncultured Lachnospiraceae bacterium
AAGTCCTTAAGGGACTGCTTTTTAAGTATCTCCGTATGAAGTGCAGCCACGCCGTTTACGGAAAAGCCGGCTGCGATTGCCAGATGAGCCATCTTGACCTGGCCGTCCTGGATGATGGCCATACGTGCCTTTTTGCCCTCATCTCCGGGGAACTCCCTCTCGATATCCAGGCAGAAGCGGCGGTTGATCTCCTCAACGATGTTGTAAACTCTGGGAAGGAGTCTTGAAAAGATCTCGATGGGCCACTTCTCAAGAGCCTCAGCCATGATGGTATGGTTGGTATATGCCACACACTGGGATGTGATCTCCCATGCCTCGTCCCAGCCCATGCCGTTTTCATCCATGAGAAGTCTCATAAGCTCGGCAACCGTAAGGGTGGGATGTGTGTCGTTCATCTGGAATACCACCTTTTTAGGCAGATCCTTAAGATCGCTGTGGTGCTTTTTAAATCTGTCAAGAGCGCGCTGCAGTGAAGCGGATACAAAGAAGTACTGCTGCTTTAAACGAAGCTCCTTACCGGATACATGGTCATCCTTTGGATAAAGGACATCTACCAGGTTGCGGGCCAGGTTCTCATCTTCCACTGCCTTCTGGTAATCACCCTTGTCAAAGGAGTCCAGTGAGAATACGTTTTTAGGCACGGCATCCCAGATCATAAGGGAATTGACCACATTGTTGCCGTAGCCTACGATGGGCATATCATAAGGAACGGCGATGACAGCATTGTAATCCTTGTGATTGAACTGGTAGGTGCCGTCGGGCTGCTGCTCTGCTGCTACGTATCCTCCAAACCTTACCTCATACTGATACTCGTTTCTTTTCAGCTCGAAAGGATAGCCATCTTTGAGCCAGTCATCGGGAACCTCGCGCTGTGCGCCTCCCTCGATCTTTTGCTTGAACATACCATAGCGGTAACGGATGCCGCAGCCGTATGCTGCATATCCCAAAGTGGAAAGGGAATCCAAAAAGCATGCAGCAAGTCTTCCCAGGCCACCATTTCCCAAAGCGGGATCCGGCTCCTGATCCTCAACGGCATTGATATCAAAACCGATCTCTTCAAGAGCCTGCTTCATCTCATCGTACACGCCCATGTTGATCATATTATTGCCCAAAAGTCTTCCGATCAGAAACTCCATGGACATGTAGTACACGATCTTGGGATCCTGCTCGTCCATCTTCTTCTGGGTCTTCATCCACTTGTCAATAACGATATCCTTTATAACAAGGGCAACAGCCTGATATAACTCCTGCTGGCTGGCTTCTTCAAGATCCTTACGGTAGAGTCGTTTGATATTATATCTTATCTCCTTTTTGAATTCTTCCTTGTTGAATACATCGCCTCCTGGTACCATTTCACTATTCCTTTCTGTTGCGGCAGTGATCTCTGAAGAGATGGACTGGGACGTGACGGCTTCACTATCTGTGGGTGCCGGACTGCCTGTCTCCTCCTTCACATCAGCTGCCTGTGTCTGAGTCTCGCGGGGCTCATTTTCAGTCCCGTGTGACTGTGAGTTCGACGTCTTCCCCATTAATGTTCCAAGATTTATTAAAGCCATCCCCTTTTCCTTTCCGGATATCCTTTGCCAGCACGTCATGTGCTATGGTATCCTTTGATTCTGTAAATACCTTCTCTATGTTATCCGAGCCATCGTAATATACGGTGATCTCGTCTGTAACCTCAAAATCAGCCTCTTTTCGCATGGTCTGGATCTTGGAAATGATCTCCCTCACAAAGCCTTCATGTATGAGCTCGGGAGTGAGATTGGTATCCAAAACCACTGTGATCTCATTGTCCCCGTCACTTACAAAGCCCTCCTGTGACGTCTGGGTGATAAGAAGATCATCCTCGGTAAGCTCGATACTTGCGTCCACCTCGGGAAGTGTAAGCTTTCCATCCTTTTGAAGTGTCCGGTAAGCTGCATTTCCGTCCAGTCCTGCCAGCGCCTCCTGTATGCCCTTTAAGAACTTGCCATACTTTGGTCCTACAGTCTTTAGCTGAGGCTTAAAGGTGTAGGTGGTGTAGCTGCTTACATCATCTGAAAACTCAGCATGCTTTACATTGAGCTCATCCTCGATGATGGCCACATAGCTGTCAGAAAGCTTCTCGTCAGACTTTATAAACATCTGACCGATGGGCTGGCGGTTTTTGATGCCGCTGGCATTTCTGCCGGCACGGCCAAATACAACGATCTTTAAAAGCCTGCTCATCTCAGACTCCAGCTTTTCATCGATCCACTCTGTATGTACCTCAGGGAAGTCACACAGATGGATGGACTCGGGAGCGGATGCATCCAGTCCGCAAACCAGATTCTGATATATCTCCTCTGCCATGAAGGGTATCATGGGTGCTGCTGCCTTTGCCACGGTAACCAAAGCCGTGTAAAGTGTCATGTAAGCATTGATCTTGTCCTGCTCCATCCCATGTGCCCAGAATCTCTCACGGCAGCGGCGTACGTACCAGTTTGAAAGCTCATCCACAAATGAGTCGAGTGTACGTGCAGCCTCGGGTATCCTGTAGCTGCCCAGGTTTTCATCCACGGATCTTACCATGGTGGAGGTACGGGACAGGATCCAGCGGTCCATAACCGTAAGGCTGTTGTAATCCAACTCATACTTTGTAGGATCAAACTGGTCGATCTCAGCGTAGAGTACATAGAAAGCATAGGTGTTCCAAAGTGTACCCATGAACTTTCTCTGTCCCTCCTTTACCGCATCCTCATGGAAACGGTTGGGAAGCCAGGGTGCAGAGTTAATATAAAAATACCATCTGATGGCATCCGCACCAAACTTCTCAAGTGCATCAAAGGGATCCACGGCATTGCCCTTGGATTTTGACATCTTCTGGCCGTTTTTATCCTGAACGTGTCCTAAAACAATAACATTCTCATAGGGTGCCTTGTTGAAAAGCAGGGTGGACTCAGCCATCAGTGAGTAGAACCATCCACGGGTCTGGTCCACGGCCTCGGAGATAAACGCTGCCGGGAACTGCTGTTCAAAAAGATCCTTGTTTTCAAACGGATAATGATGCTGTGCAAAAGGCATGGCGCCTGAGTCAAACCAGCAGTCGATAACCTCCGGAACACGGTGCATGGTCTTGCCGCACTCGGGGCAGGCAAAGGTGATCTCATCAATGTAGGGTCTGTGAAGCTCTACCTTTGCATTCTCGGGATTGCCGCTCCTTTCTGCCAGCTCGGCACGGGAACCAATAGCATCCCTGTGTCCGCAGCCCTCGCACTCCCAGATGTTAAGGGGAGTACCCCAGTAGCGGTTACGGGAAATACCCCAGTCCTGAATATTTTCAAGCCAGTCACCGAAACGTCCCTTGCCGATAGACTCAGGTATCCAGTTTACGGTGTTGTTGTTTTTGATAAGGTCATCCTTTACCTCAGTCATCTTTATAAACCATGACTCGCGGGCAAAGTATAAAAGAGGTGTCTCACATCTCCAGCAGTGAGGATAGTCATGCTCAAACTTGGGAGCATCAAACAAAAGCTTGCGTCCGGAAAGCTCCTTTATTACCTCAGGGTCTGCACTGATCGCGCCCTTTTTGATCTCCTCCTCGGTAGGCTTTGCACGCATACCGGCAAAGGGTGTCTCGGGCTTCATAAAGCCTGCCTCGTCTACCATCTGTACCAGGGGCAGGTCGTACTTGCGGCCTACATTGGCATCATCCTCACCAAAGGCGGGAGCGATATGTACGATACCGGTACCGTCTGTCATGGTAACGTAATCATCACATACTACGAAAAATGACTTTTTATGCTGCTTGTCAGCCTCTACCTTTGCACATTCGTAAAGAGGTTCGTACTCCTTGTACTCCAGGTCACTGCCCTTGTAGGTCTCCAAAACCTCATAGGCACTCTTTGGATCCGCACCATCCTCAGCCAGCTGTCCAACCACCTTTTCACAAAGAGCCTCAGCCAGATAGTAGGTGTAACCGTCGACGGCCTTGACCTTTACGTAAGTCTCACCCGGGTTTACGCATAATGCGAGGTTTGAAGCCAGTGTCCAAGGTGTGGTGGTCCATGCTAAAAAGTATGCATCCTCGTCCTTTACCTTGAAACGGACGATGGCGGAACGTTCCTTAACTGTCTTGTACCCCTGTGCCACCTCCTGTGAAGAAAGGGGTGTGCCGCAACGGGGGCAGTAGGGAACTACTTTGAAGCCCTTGTATAAGAGCTTTTTATTCCAGATCTCCTTTAGTGCCCACCACTCAGACTCGATAAAATCGTCATGGTAGGTGACATAAGGATCATCCATGTCAGCCCAGAAGCCTACGGTGCCGGAGAAGTCCTCCCACATGCCCTTGTACTTCCAGACGGACTCCTTGCACTTATCTATAAAGGGCTCCATGCCGTATTCTTCGATCTGTTCCTTTCCGTTTAGGCCAAGGAGCTTTTCTACCTCCAGCTCAACCGGGAGACCGTGGGTATCCCAGCCTGCTTTACGGGGTACGTACTTGCCCTTCATGGTCTGATAACGGGGGATCATATCCTTTATTACTCTTGTCAGCACATGGCCGATATGGGGCTTGCCGTTTGCCGTGGGTGGCCCGTCATAAAAGGTGTAGGTCTCTCCTTCCTTCCGGTTTTCCATACTCTTTTTGAATATGTCCTTTTCCTGCCAGAACTTTAAGACCTCCTTCTCTCTTCCCACGAAGTCCAGGTCTGTGTTGACTTTTTTGTACATTGTTTTTCTTGTTCCTTCCTAATGATTTATTAATTATATCCTTCGCTGCGCTCAGGATGAATCTCTTATAACTGCTCAGCCGAATCTCCTGCGCCGGGGATGGACTCCTCGATATCGATTCCGTAGTCATCCAAAAAGTCCTTGTATTCATCGAGGAACTCATTTATATCTTCGTTGGAGAAGCTGTCCTCCATGGCGGAACCAACAACGCCCCAGAATACAAAGAAGCCAACGATGGAAAGTGCGGCGGTAACGATACCTGCAATGGCCAGGCCCTTGCCTGTCTTGTGGCCCACCAGCTGGATAATACCAAAGATGATGGCAACTATACCTGTGATGATATTAAAGCAGCTGCAGAAGAATACCAGCGATACGATACCAAAGATAAGAGACAGTATACCCAGTGTATTGGAGTCAGGCTTTTGACCCTGTGCCTGATACTGATTACCCTGGTTTTGATTTCCCTGGTACTGGTTGTTCTGATACTGATTGCCCTGATATTGACTGCCCTGTCCGTTGGCGCCGGTCCATGTATAATTGTCCCGGGCCATCTGCTCGGGAGTAGGGTTGCTCTGCCCGGATGCAGGAGGGATCTCCTCAGCCACATCATCAACCTTGGGATACTCGGGAGCCGGATCGGAAAGCTTTTCCTCAGCTCTTGCCATGGGATCAGGCCCGGATGTGCTCTCCGGCTCGGATGCGGTTGCCTTTTCAGCAAAGATATCTTCAGGATCTGTGCTGACCGGGTCAAAATCGTTGTTGGTGTTCAGATTGTTGTTCTCATCCATTTTTTCTACCTCTCATCCATCATATTTTTCATAAAAACTGATCACTGTGTTGTAGTAGTCCATCCTGTCCGAGTCATAAGCATTGAATATCTCATGTCTGGAATCGGGATACTCCTTTTTTATGATGGCAGGATTGTTTTTTAAAAATGCCTCCTGCCCGGCAGGCTCCACCATGGTGTCCTGTCCTGCCTGAAAAAGCATCACCGGTACCTTTATCTTTGACGCATCGGCGATAGCTTTTTTCATACCTTTAAAGCTCTCTCTGGCCCACTTGTATGTGCCACCGTTTGTGGTCAGGTGTGAGTCATGAAGTCTGTACTCAAAGAGATAATTGTGTCTGGCCTCGGACTGTGCCGAGCACTTGGGGTAGGTATTAACCCCGTCAAAACCATGCTGGGTGGGAAGATACTTTTTATCCCACCGCGCGATAATGGACCATATCAAAAGTATGCGGACCATTATCGGATTCACGCCGCGGAAGTTGAGCTGCATCATGGGAGAGCTGAGCACTCCCGCTCTAAAATAATCCGGATAGCGCTCCATAAACAGAGCTCCGATACATCCTCCCATGGAATGGCTGAACAAAAGATACTTTTTACTGAGGCTCTTTTCTTTAACCACCGCATCCATAAAGCACTTAAGGTCCTCAACGTAGAGGTTGAAATCTGTGCAATGGATCTTGTCGGGATCATCTATCTCCCGTTCGGAATAGGCGTGTCCTCTGTGCTCTATAAAAAATACGGAATAACCACTCTGGTAAAAGTAATAGGTCATCTCATGGTACTTTTCAAAGAACTCGCAGAAACCGTGGGATATGACCACCGCCGCCTGCTCCTTTGGATTGATAAGCGCATGGTAGTGAAGCTTTATGCCACCGGTACCGGCAAAGTACCCCTGCTCGTCATGCTCCTTCAAAAAGGGAAGCACCACGTTATTCATTTGTTCGGCGTAATCATCTTCTCCGAAAAAATCGATCATGTTCTCCTCACATAGATCCTTTGCTTCGCTCAGATTGACAAAGTGAATCCAAAGCGCCTGCTAAGAATCCTTAATCGTCAAAATCGAATGCATCCAGTCCGGTCTTGCCCTCTTTGGAGTCACCATGCTTTACAAAGATCATGGTGCAGAAAGCAAGGATCATAAACAGTGCGGCATATACAAAGAATATACCGTATCCTATATTGCGGAGTAAAAATCCGCAAAGGATGGGGGTCACTATCTGGGCTGTCATGGAAAAGGTGTAATAGTATCCGGTGAACTTGCCCACATCGGAGCCCTTGCACATCTCAAGAACCATGGGCAGTGAGTTTACATTGATAAGTGCCCACGCCATACCGATGAGTGCAAATATCACATACAGCCATGTGGCAAACTCACTGTTGCCGAGAGTGTAT
>CAMODS010000070.1 GCA_946611525.1 uncultured Lachnospiraceae bacterium
TCTGCAGCCACGCACTCCAGTGCGGCCTCGATCACCTTGTCCATGTCGTAGTATTTGTAATGCCCCAGACGTCCGCCAAAGATCACATTCTCCTCTGCGTCCGCCAGCTTTTTATACTCTTCATAAAGAGCATTGTTTTTCTCATTGTTGACGGGATAGTAGGGCTCCACTCCCGGCTTCCACTCGGAGGAATACTCCCGGGAGATCACGGTGGTGGGCTGTGTTCCAAAGTCAAAATGCTTGTGCTCTATGCAGCGGGTGTAAGGTACCTCTGCTTCAGTATAGTTTACTATGGCACTTCCCTGGTAGTTTTCCATGGGAAGTTCCTCCGTCTCGAACCGCACGGAACGGTACTCTAAGTTGCCCAGCTTGGCGTCAAAGTATTCATCTATCTGGCCGGTGAACAAAAGCCTGTCGTATGAGATGGCTGTGCCATTTTTAAGTGTGGTATTAAAGCGGCCGTCACCGTCCGAGGTCATCCTGCTCCGAATATCCATATAGTCCTCACCGGTGTAGATGTCTATGCCCGAAAGCATCTTTTCCACGATCTGTGTGTATCCGCCCATGGGAATGCCCTGATATCGGTCGTTGAAATAGTTGTTGTTGTATGTAAATCTCAGGGGCAGCCTCTTTATGATGAAAGCCGGAAGCTCTGTGCACTTTCTCCCCCATTGCTTTTCTGTATAGCCTTTTATAAGCTTCTCATAAACATCACGTCCCACTAAGGACAGGGCCTGTTCCTCTAAGTTTTTAGGCTCAGTGATGTTTAAGTCCGCAATCTGACTTGCAATGATCTCCTGCGCCTCCTTCGGAGTCTTTATATTCCACATACGTGAAAATGTATTCATGTTAAAGGGCAGATTGTAAAGCTCGTCCTTGTAACTGGCCACCGGCATGTTGATGAAATTGTTGAACTCAGCAAACCGGTTTACATAATCCCATATTTCCTTTTTACTCGTATGAAAAATATGTGGGCCGTAAACATGCACGTCGATGTCGGACTGCTTTTTGGTGTAAATATTTCCGGCTATATGATCTCGCCTGTCTATTACGCAGCAGCTTTTGCCCTTTTGCTTCATCTCGTATGCAAAAACGGCTCCGAAAAGGCCCGCTCCCACTATCAGATAATCGTATTTCATATGCTCCTCCCGTATGTTTTTTTACCGTCTGGTTGTCCGCGCCACGCGGTACGCAATGTTTTGCCACAGATGTGACACCACGCCAAAATCCCTTCCCAGCGTCTGGGGCAGCGAGGGGATCCTGTCGTAAATGATCTGCAGGTAATCAGGTTCATTGCCCTTAAAGTCCAGTATCTCTATGGTGTAAGTCGATGTGGTCTTTCTGCGTGATTCGTTGATATCAGTGACCACTCCCTGAAGCTCTACGGTAAGATCCTTTTTAAATACCGTCACATTCACGCGACCGCCAAGATCTATACCGTCGCACTCATCCAGATAAACCGTCAGGTTGTGCTCCGTCATCTCCGTGGTAACACCCTCAAATGTTACATTGTCCGATGTCTCCACCGACACAAACTCGGCGTCTATGACTCTGACCACTTCACCATCAGAATCCCTGCCATCCACTAAGAACACTGCCATGATGAGGAAGTAAAGGTTACGGATCACCCATATTAAGAGCACTAAAAGACCAACCACCTGGGTACTGTCAAATATGACTATGATCCTCACGATACCGACTACTGAAAGACCGATAAGCACCAAAAACGGTATCATAGCCTTTAGGTCACCTTCCTTTTGCTTACGCTTGCCGGACTTGTCCGTCACCTTGAATGCCGTCAGCGAGAACCCAAGCGCCTCTTTTATTATGGGAATCAACATATGGGGCATCACGCTTGTCTCATATATACCGCTCCACTTTGTAGATATGGCATTTTTACTGTTGACTCGAAGATTTATATCCTGTAGCAAAAACATGGGTAGCCAGAACACCAAAAGTTCAAGCCAGTTACATTTGAATACCGGTATGGCAAACGCCGCAAACATAAGGGGCGAAAGCATATAGATCAGGCTCTTTATAGGAGAGAACCAGTAGGTGACTGAACTTATATAGCTGACCTTTTGTGCAAGCGTCAGGTTCTTCCTGCCAAAGATGCGAAGCTTTTTCGCTGTATTTATAACTCCACGCCCCCAGCGAACACGTTGGTTTATATGTTCACGGTAGGTATGAGGTGTCTGGCCGCTGGCCAGGGGCTCCGGCAGTGCCAGACTAAGATACCCTTCCGCCTCGATCAAAAGTCCCGTGGCAAAATCCTCTGTGATGGTCTCTGTGTAGAAACCACCTATAGCTTCCAGGGCTTCTCGTGCAAGAACTGTGTTGGAACCGCCATAGATCACGCTGTTTGTAGTGGTCTTGGCCGGCTCAATGGTCCTGTAGAAAAAGTCCTGCTCATTGGGCGCCCGTCTCTCGGAGTACAAAGCATGTTGGAATACATCCGGGTCATAGAAACACTGGGGCGTCTGCAAAAGTCCCAGAGCCATCCTCTCACCCTCCGGCTTGTCCTGCTCACGAAGCTTTACATCTATAAAATAAGGAATAGTCTTGAGCAAAAAGTCGCTTTTTACTATCATGTCCGCATCTATGGTCACAACATAGGGCGCAGAGGTCTGCCTTAAGGCGTTATTTAAGTTACCTGCTTTGGCTCCCTTATTATCAGGGCGGTCAAAATATCCCACTCCCATCCTCTCTGCCAGCGCACGCATGGTAGGGCGTCTGTTGTCATCGCACACCCATACATGCACCTTGGACTTGTCCGGATAGTCAAGATGATTGCAGCCGTTAATGGTCTTTCTTAGAAGCTCCTCCGGCTCATTGTATGTGGCGATAAATATATCAACCTCGGGCCAGGAGTCATCGGGTATGGAGGGAAGCGGATGTTCCTTCATACCAAACAGATTCCTGAAAAGTATCAATGACTCTGCAAAGCCCACGATCTCCACCACCAAAAGGATGATATTGCAGGCTATGGCAACAGCGCCAAACTCCACAGGCACGGAGTAAACAACACGCCACATCAGATATATTATGGTAGTACAGGCCGAAAGCATCAGTGTAATCTCGGAAAAGATCCTCTGCCTTTTGCTTTTTTCATCCTTTATCTGAGTATGGACCACATCATCATAGGAAATCCTCTTTTTCTTCCTGATTGCCACATAGATCCTGCCTAAAACAACAAATAAAAATATCAGCCCTGCAGCGATAACAAAAAAGTCAAACCAGGAGTAAACAGCTGTCTTACCCCTTTCACCAAGGGAGTTGGTGACCCATGCCTTAAAAACTGAAGCCCTGCCTTTTTTAACGATCGGATCCGGGGCACTGATAGACTTTGGATCGTTGCCCCTGATCAGCTCCCTTACCCAGAGTCCCGCTTCGGAAAGATCCTTATCATTTATCTTACCGTTTGGATCAAAGCCCGGTTTAAAAAATGCAGAGGACTCATCTTTGTCCGACAGACTCCATACAGCATAGCTGATATTGTTTTCGTCCAAATAGGTAAACCATTCGGCAGCCGAAGCAAAATCCAGATCACCGTCACCACTTGACTCGCTGATACCACACTCACTGATAAAAACCGGGAGCCCGGCATCATGGGCCTTCACAAGTTCGTTTCTCAAACCTTCGTGATGGGATGCAGCATAGAAGTGAAGCACATACATGACGTTGTCAAAATCAAGGGGATGAAGAACGGCGCTACCCAGATTCCTGTCCCATTCAGGAGTACCAACCAGTATTACGGATCCGGGGATGTGCTCTCTGATAACCGGGATCACCCTGTTGGAATACTCCAGCACATCATACCAGCCCGCCTCACCGTTGGGCTCATTACAGATCTCAAATATAAGATTGGGACAATCTGCGTACTCTGTGGAAATTCGCTCGAAAAACTCCATTGCCTCATCGATCTGTGAGTTGGGATTTCCCTCCTCCAGTATGTGCCAGTCCACCAAAACATACATGTCGGAAGCAACTGCGGCATCTATTCCCTGCTTCATAAGCTCATAGCTTTGCTCACGTTCATCCTTGTCACAATAGACGTTGGCATACATGGCAAGTCTGATAAGATTGCCATTCCAGTCATTGCTCACCTGGCTAAAAAGGTTTTCATTTATATACTCGGGATACCAGGTAAGACCATGTGTACTGACACCTCGAAGCTGCACCGCCTTGCCATTTTCATCCACAAGGTCCGTGCCCTCCACGTGCAGTCTGCCATTTTGCGATGGTCTGGCAGTATAAGCCTGCGCTGCTGTTACCGGCAGCGCACTCTGTGATAACACTCCGAAAAAGATTATAGACAATATAAGAACAGTTATTGTAAATAACCCTGCTTTTTTCAAACCGCTAAACCTCCCATACATCCACAGTAACCGAACAACATCGGAATATCGCGTCTTCTGAACATTTCCTAAGGTAGATTATACAAAAACCGGTATTGCATGTAAACTAAAACAACTACGAAACCTTTGACGAGGGCCATAGCAGGTCTATAGTTGTGCCGCTCGTTCTACGAAGGGTGACTGTTCGTGGAAGCCGTCGCAGTAGAAGCAACTCTTTGTGCAGGAAAGCCCGGTCAGAAACTCCGGCAATCTGCGTGACAGATCCTCCACGCTCATTGATCCAATATCCAAATAATCCCCGTCAGAGTGAGGTATCAAACCGTCTTCATTCATAACCGGCGCTCTGTAGCAGTGATACAGATGATCTCTATACAGATGCAGGTAAAGCTTCCCATGACATTTCCGGTAAAGCTCCTCTGCCTCCTCCTTACTGTAATCTCTGTGATGCCAGTCTCCCAGCGATCTCCACTGTAGATCCTCGGGGATCACATTTACCTTTATCCCAAATGACTCCAGCTTCTTCGCCGCCTCATCCCTGTTAGATGAGAGAATGCCATAGTCACTTATTACAACATAACCGTTTTTGATCTTCCTAAAGGCCGCACAAAACTCATCCGACGGCACGACAGTCCCATTCGTAGTCACCCTGACAAAACCCACCCTGTCATAGAATCCTTCCTTTGAATAGGCTTCCATAAGCTCAGCCAGCTGCGGATATATCATAACCTCTCCGCCCATAAAAATAAGGCCTGCCACCTTTGCCACGCGGATTATCTTTTTGATATCATCCATCAAATCTTCAGCCGGCATATGAGCCGGGGCCTTGGTATAGGGGATCAAATGGGTGCAGTCCTTACAGCGAAGTGTACAAAAGGATGTTGTTTTAATCTCCAGGGCATGGATCAATACATCACCGGTCATCACAGATGCCCCATAACCGGGATGGTATTTCTCAGCTTCCTCCATGATCTCACTGAGGTGGTCTTCCGGCGTTCCGATCTCATGTTTATCTTTTATTTCGTTCATATTATCCTCATCAAGCTCCTCCATAATGTTTTACAAATACATTTACAAGTTTGGGATCAAAATGCTCTCCGGTGTCTATATCCCTGCTCTCGATCAATGTAGCTGCAAATATTTAGGCCGCGGCTATCCCAGATAGCCTACACCCTCGAAGTACTCGGGGTGGGATGTGTAGGTGCAGCCGGTCAGAGCGTAGCGCTTGTAAATCTTAAGGAGTACATCCTCCATGGGAGCACGGGGAATGTAAAGCCCGGCAGGGCATTCCCGGGCGTAACGGCGCATGGGGCTCTTTTTGTATTTAAAGATATCTTTCGGCCCCACCATTTTCTTAAAAAGCCGAAGCTGGCTTTGGATCTCATCCTGCCTGAGCTCAGAAAGTATCTGACCTGCACGTACGGGATCTATAAGCTGCCGGTTACCGGACATTCCGGGCAAAAGCGCCATTTCCAGCTGCACCCTCATCATGGAAAACGCCAGAAACTCGGTAGTCATGGCATCCGTCACAACTCCCTGCTGCCTTACCGCTCCCATGACTGAATCAGATCTGAGCTGGTAATGATAGCATATGTCATTGGTAAACACCGCCCTGCCACTGTTCATCAAAAGATAATTGAATATAAAAAGCCTGTCTTCGTTGTACCTGACATCATCGGCAAAGCCCAGATCATATTGGTTTATCAGCTTTCTCCTAAATATCTTATTCCAGACATAGCCCTGATATACTTTCGTATCAAAAAGTCGGGCGAGCATATCCTCCCTAAGAAAAAACTCAGGTTCAAAAGATGAAGTCTTTTCCACGGATCCATCCGAAGCATTCACTATATCATATCCGCAGCCGGCCATGATGATATCCGGCGCACTCTCTAGGGCAGTAACTAAGGAAGCCACATAGTCCGGCTCAATCCTGTCATCCCCGTCCGCAAAGATCACATACTCCCCGCAGGCCTTCTTAAGCCCGATATTCCTGGCTTCGGAGGCACTTTTCCCTCCCGTCTCCACAAGCACCTCAACCCGTTGATAGCTCTGACGGTCAAGATCTGTA
The DNA here is from genome assembly GCA_946611525.1 of uncultured Lachnospiraceae bacterium. Lineage (GTDB taxonomy): Bacteria > Bacillota > Clostridia > Lachnospirales > Lachnospiraceae > JAILEN01. The sequence continues at coordinate 6,424 of CAMODS010000070.1, forward strand.
AGCACCTGCTCTAAGTATTCATTTTTTTCCTTTACCGGTATGATCACTGAAACAAGTTTTTTATTCATGCCAAAAGTATATCATAAACTTCCCAAACAATATATTTTTTTGTTTGATAATACTTCACTAAAGTATATAATCTAATGGTACCTGTAGTTTTAAAACCGGAGTATGTATGAAATCTTTTGATTATGAGATAATACCCGCACTCGAAGGCGGCAATATTGCAAAGTTCAGAAATCATGCCATCAAAAACTGTCGTGCAAAATACATAATCTTCGCCGGGCCTGATATGGTACTGGCTCCCGAAACAGGTGATATACTGGCAGAAGAGATGGAGCTTTCCGGCGCCGGTCTCGTTAGTTGCGTCTACGACATCCTGGATCAGGATGTACCCTACTATGTCCCTCCCGA
>CAMODS010000071.1 GCA_946611525.1 uncultured Lachnospiraceae bacterium
AAGCCAATGATCACGTTTGTGCCATCCTTGCAGCTTTTTACCAGATCCTCTGCCACCGGGGCAGGGTCCAGCACATTGATCAAAAGCTTATCTGTATTGAGTTCCAAAACGGGAGCCACATCATCGGATCTTTTTATGTCATCCTTATATATCTCTTCGTCGTGCTCATACATGGCTGCAAGCCCGGCGTCATCCCTCCTGTCCGGGATCCCACGTTCTACCAGCACCTGACCCAGATAATGGGAGAGCTTCCTGGCTCCGGAGAGGTTCATGTGGAGACCACCGTCATAGGTGTCCACCGAATAGTCTATGCCTATCTCATCCGCCAGTTCCAAAAAATTATAATATGGAAGTCCGTAGGTCTTGGCATAGTCTTCTACCTGCGCCTCATACTCATCATACCAGTAAGGATACAGACTGGGTGCCTTTACCAGGATCAGGTCGATCCCGTTGTCCTCGCACAGCCAGCGTATACGATCCAGATAATGCCAGGCATTCATCCCGAAGGCATAGTCAGAAAGGGGCCTTCCCTCCGGCACATTCTCAGCCGGCAGTATGTCCGTGCGCATATAGTAGCCATTGTAGGACTGCTTCTTTTTATCAAACATATAGGTCACATCATCTTCGGTAAGCTCAGATATCCTGGAATGATATCTCAAAAGCGGAAAGACATACTCGATGAGATGCTCATCCCCGGTCTTTGATACATCGATGGCATCCAGCTTTGACAGTGACCATCTCATACCATCCAGCGTCATGCGGTTGTAAGCCTCGGACTGAGGCTCGTTGTACTGGAGGGACTGGATGTTAAAAACCACAGCCTTTGGTGTGTGATCCAAAAGGGTGTCCTCCAGCATATAATAGGACTGCCATATGAGCTGCTGTGCAGAGCCACGTATGTAAGAGTGGATGCCATATTCCTGCCACAGCTCCATGGGTGAAAAGTTCTCATAGACTTCGCAGTCTCCCACAAAGATCACGTCATAGTCCTTTCGTGGCTTTTCATAGTACTCACCCACAAAAGCCCCCTCCACCACATCACCGGTGTATTTGGGCATAACGAGGCACTGCAAAAGGTACAAAACGCACCCCAGCGAAAGGATTACAGATATTATTTTTACAGTTGTCAGTATTACTTTTTTCATTGCATTAACCATTAAGATCCTTCGCTACGCTCAGGATGACACGGCCGATCCCCCTGTCGTTCCCGGCACTTTCAGGATGACACGGCCGATCCCCCTGTCATTCAAAGCGAAGCGAAGAATCTTTAAAACCTGTTATAGATAAACTGCGAAGAATCGTAGCCTATACCGTAATTTCCCAGTAGCAGCACACCTATAAAAAGGGCGGATATCAGAACGGCCCTCACTGCAAAAGGCAGCGAAAGCATCTGCTGCCTTATGCTTCCCCGGCGCTGTATCATACTCAGTACAAAAAGCAAAAGCGTGGTGGCCGCTATGACTCCGTAGTCAAACACATCCATCCCCAGGTTTAAAAGAGATCCGTCGGAGAAGATGCTGTAGTTTGAAGTGGTAAAAACAGAGCCTATGGACCTGAACACATCCCCAACATTTGCATAGCAGTCAAAGATCTTTAACATGGATACCATGATCATGGTACGGATCACCATAAAGGCCTGATACAATCTGTTTTCAAGGGGGATGCATTTTTCATGGAAGCGCTGTGTCAGAGGCTCAAACTCCTCCGATATCATCAGTATCACGTAGTTTAAAAGGCCCCATACAATAAAGTTCCAGCTGGCGCCGTGCCACAGACCTGTCATGAACCAAACGATAAATGATGATATGTAAACCGGCAGTCTCTTTCCGATATAGGGGCCGAAATGTTTTCTTAAAAATTTGGAGAAATTCTGCATACCGGAACTCATGGCTATGGGATAAAAAAGGTAGTCCTTGAACCACTCACCCATTGAGATATGCCATCTGCGCCAGTATTCCTTGAGGGATTTTGAAAAATATGGACGTACAAAGTTTTCCGTAAGCCTGATGCCAAAAAGCTCCGCCGTACCAATAGTGATATCTATGCCTCCTGTAAAATCCGCATACAACTCCAGGGTATAGAAAAACATGAGACATAGAATATACGCCCCCTTATAGGTGTCCGGATCATCGGCTATGGCAGACACCACAGGAAAAAGCCTGTCGGCAATGACAAGCTTTTTAAAGAAACCGAAAAGGATCCTCTCCGCACCGAAGGCAATATTTTTAAACTCAAAATCATGGGGCTTTGTAAGTGTCTGAGACAGATCACCGTACCTGCTTATGGGTCCCTGCACTATATGTGGGAAAAATGATAGAAACAGTGCATAGTCGATAAAGTTCTTTTCCGCACTGACTGTCCCCCTGTATATGTCCACCAGATAACCCACGGACATCAGGGTATAATAAGAAATACCCAACGGCAGTGCTAATTCCAAAAAGGAAAGCCGCCCACCCAGGGCATTGATGTTTCCAATGATAAAGTTAGTATACTTGACCACGGAAAGGACACCGATGTTGATAACGATGGCCGTCACCATGATCCCCTTACGCCTTGATTTCTGTCTCGCCTTAAAAAGCTTTTTCCCTTCCCGGGATATGGTATCCTTATGGTCCATTAGATACTGCTTTGAGCTTTCGATGTTTTTATCCATCAGACGACCTGCGGTGTACGAGGTGATCACCGCAGAAAACAGATAGCACAGATACACGGGTCCCGAAAACGCATAAAAGGCAATGCTGGCCAAAAGCAAAAGATACTTTTGGAAGCTTTTGGGCAGCACATAATAGAGAATCAGAACCACCAGCACAAAGGCAATGAAGTCGTATGAAGTAAACAGCAACTCAGATGTCCTCCATCCGATTCATGATCAGCTCCACCATGCCGTCTACCGTGTCAAAGTTTTCAGGTAAAAGGTCTGCAGCCGTGATCTCGATATCAAAGGCATCATCCAGCTCTGTCACCAGATTTACTATGTCAAAGGAATCCAAAACCTTGCCGGATACCAGTGCATCCTCAGACTCAAAGTCCACCTCAGGATGAAGCTCCTCTAAGATCTCCATCAGTTCTTCTCTAACATTCATCTCATTTCCTCCAGTTTCTTCCTGTCAATCTTACCATTTGCCGTAAAGGGCATCTCATCTAAATTGATGACCTTGCCCGGCAGCATGTACCTGGGCAAAAGCTCCTTTAGCTTTTCTATCAGTGCCTTTTTATCTATATCACCAACAAAGTGCAGGACTATCTTATCACGGTCCCTGTCATAAGTACAGGCGCATATTTTGATCTCCTCCACACTGCTTACATCAGCCTCGATCTCCCCCAGCTCTATGCGGTGTCCCATGTGCTTTATCTGGTGATCACGTCTGGACAAAAACACCAGCTCACCATGGTCGTTGTACCTGGCCATGTCTCCCGTGCGGTAAACCGTCTCAGGATATGCGCTTTGAAGGGGATTTTGTACAAAGGCTCCGGCGGTGCGCTCGGCGTCATTGTAATAGCCCATGGTGACGCAGGTTCCTCTCAGATAGATCTCACCCTCTTCCCCGGGACCGGCCTCGGATCCGTCCTCTTTTATCAAAAGCACCTCTGTGTTTTCAAACGGTCTGCCGATGGGGATGGCCTCGCCCTCCTCTATCTCTCTGTCGCATTTGAAATAACAGCTCATGCCCGTGGCCTCCGTGGGGCCATAGAGGTTTGTAAAGCTCGCATCCGGCAGAGCCTGTCTCCATAGCCTGTACTGCTTTATGGGAAAGACCTCGCTGCCAAAGGCTATGGTCCTAAGATACTCAGGGCGCACTATGTCAAAGGTCTTGAAGGCGGATATCATGGTAAGAGCCGACACCACCCAGCAGATGGTGTTTATCTTTTTTTCATTGAGATACTCCACCAGGTTTTTGGGCTGGGAAAAAAGCTCCTTTGGTATGAGATATGTGGTGGCGCCAAACCTGATGGTGGGATAGACCTCCTTTAGACAGGCGTCAAAATACAAAGGGGACTGGTTGCCGAAAACCGTATCCTCCCCAAAGCCCAAAACCTCTGAAAGCTGACCGATGTAATCCATCACCGACCTGTGATTTGCGATCACACCCTTGGGTACTCCCGTGGAGCCTGAAGTAAATACTATGTATATAGGATCGGTGTCGATGGTTTTGTCATGGACCTCCTTTAAAAGCTCAGCATCTGCCGTGGTTTCCGTGGCATCCCCATAGCCTATGGTCTCGCCCGAAAAGCTGAGCTTTTTTGCCTTTTCCCGGGTGGATTCATCACAGATCATCACCCGGGGATGGCAGTTTTTAATGATAAGATCGATCCTGGATGCAGGCATCTCATCATCAATGGGAACATAAAAACAGCCTGATCTTATCACTCCGAAAAATGCCGCGATCTGCTGCGGAGACTTTTCCATATATATGAGCACCGGCTCCTTTTTATAGCCCTTTTGGATAAGGGCGGTACCTATGCTGTCGGAAGCTTTTTTAAGCTCTAAAAACGTCAGCGATACACTGCCGTCGGAAAAGGCCGTTTTGTCAGGAAGTCTCGCTGCCGTTTGCTCTAAACAGTCTAAAACATTATTTGTCATCTGTCCTTACCCTCTTATCAAAATCTCTGATGCATCTCGCTGCCAAAAGCTGCATGGCGTCCGTGATGCCCTCCTTGTCTTTAATGGTCTCCGCTATCACCGAAAGTTCTGTACAGCCCAGGATCACCGTCTCGGCCCCGGCAGATCTTAAGTTTTTCATTATTTCATAAAAGAGCTCATGGGGCGCGGGCCTGTTGGCCTTAACACAGTCAAAGATCAGTGACATCACTCCGCGCTGATCAGCTTCATCGGGATATATACAGCTGATACCGTTTTTTTCAAGAGTGGTTTTAAAAATATCCGCCCTGACCGTACCGTCAGTGGCCATTACTCCTGCAGAGGTTATGCCCTTTTCCTTAAGGTGAAAAGCCACCTCATCAATACCATTTATCACCGGGATGGGAATGCTTTTTTCAAGAATATCATGGAAAAAATGTGCCGTAAAACATGGAATAGCTATCTCCACGGCCCCTGCTGCCGCAAGAGATCTGCCTGCCTCTATGATGGCCTTTGACGGATCCGGTTTGCTTTTATCCAAAATATATGAGGTCCGATCCGGCACATCGGGGCAGTGCTCAATAACTATGGGTATGTGATCCTGATCCCTGTCCACATCCGTCATGGACACTATCATCCTTAAAAATACCGCTGTGGTCATCGGCCCCATGCCGCCGATAATACCCAGTTTTTTTCCCATTCTATGTATCCTCTTTTCATATATATAATCACAGCCGAAAAATATAATGCAATTTAAAAAGAATTTTGTCAATATGCTACTTTACAAATTAATTCCATGGTATATAATCATTTTTCAACAGGTTTTTGAGAGGTAATAGAATGGGATCAAAAATGACAGAGGGAAAACCTCTTATCTTATTATTGAAATTTGTTACGCCCATCTTTTTGGGCTTTGTTTTCCAACAGTTCTATAACATGGTAGATTCGGTTATAGTGGGAAGGTTTGTAAGTCCTCAGGCTCTTGCTGCCGTAGGTTCCACCGGCACCATCATGTTCATGATCTTAGGACTGGCCAACGGACTTACCACAGGCTACGCCGTTTTGATAAGTCAAAAGTATGGCGCGGGGGACAAAAAGGGCGCACGCCAGGCCTTTGTCAACGCTCTGCTTTTAGGGCTTGTGAGCACCGCAGTCATAACCGTAGTCTCGGTTTTGATCATGCATCCCATGCTCCACGTCATGAACACCCCGGAGGATATTTACCAGGATGCGTACGACTACATCAACACCATCTGTGCCGGGAGTATCGCAGTCATAGGCTACAACCTTTTGGCCGCCTCCCTACGCTCCATTGGCGATTCACGGACACCCCTGCATTTTCTTCTCTTTTCCACGGGGCTTAATGTGGTGCTGGATCTGCTTTTTATAATAGTCTTTCACATGGGCACCTTTGGCGCCGCACTGGCCACCGTGCTGTCGCAGGGTATATCCGCCATTTTGTGCATGATACACATCTACAGAAAGGTGGATGTACTGCGTCCCAGAAAGGGTGACTGGCACTTTTACAAAAAATACATCGGCAAGCAGCTAAACATCGGCATACCCATGTCCCTGCAGTTCGGTATCACGGCATCAGGCACCATGGTAATGCAGGCATCCATCAATATCTACGGGTCCGTGGCCGTGGGCGGCTTTACCGCTGCCAGCAAGATCGTAAGCCTCATGACCGCAGGCATGCCCTCCATAGGCCAGACCATGGCTGCATTTGTCGGTCAAAACTTCGGCTTTGGTGATATGGACCGCATACATCAGGGAACAAAGGATGCCTTCAAGATCTCGGCAGTTTACTCCCTGATAACCGGAGTGTTGAGTGTCGTTTTGATGCCTTTTCTTATCAGCATGTTCTTTGACGCCGGCACGGATGTGACGCTATATATGCCCTATGCCAAAACCTATCTGTACCAGTGTGTGGTTTTCTACATCCCTCTGGCCATGATCTTTATATACAGGAACACCATGCAGGCCTGCGGCTACGGCAAGACAGCCCTTTCACTGGGTATCATGGAGCTTATTGCCAGGCTTGTCATGGCCTTTGTTTCCATTAAAATAGGCAGCTACGCCCTGGCCGTGGCCGGTGACGCTGCTGCCTGGTTTTCCACCGGCATCTTCAGCTGGCTATTATATCTTTTCCTCATGAAACGCCTAAAGGAAAAGCGGCGTGTCAGTGCTCAGTAGT
>CAMODS010000072.1 GCA_946611525.1 uncultured Lachnospiraceae bacterium
ATTCCATTACGGATGAAAAGCTTAGGGTTCTTTCGTCCCATGGGGTAGACAGGATATCCGTAAATCCCCAGACACTTCAGCAAAAGACGCTGGACACCATAGGACGCAGGCATACGGTAGAGGATTTTTTCAACGCCTATACCATGGCAAGGGAATACCCGTTTTTGATAAATACCGACCTTATTGTAGGCCTTCCGGGTGAGGGAGAAAATGAGGTGGGGGATACTCTTGAACGTATCATAAAGCTGGCACCGGACAATCTGACGGTACATTCCCTTGCGAAAAAAAGGGCTTCAAGACTTACTGAGCAGTGGGATGATTATTTTTTGGATGCCTTTGTTTATACGGACGATATAGAGCGTATGGTTTTTGATGCCGCATCACGACTTGAGATGGAGCCCTACTACATGTACCGGCAAAAGGAGATCGCCGGCAACATGGAAAACGTTGGTTTTGCAAAAAAGGACAAGGAGTGTCTATACAACGTTCTCATGATGGAGGAGGCCTGTGACATTTTAGCCTTTGGTGCGGGAGCGGTGTCAAAGTTCATTCCAAAGCCTTATGGAAATGAGATTTCCAATGCCAAAGCTGAACGCGTAAGAAACCCCAAGGATGTGAAAAACTACATAGACAGGATAGGGGAAACCGTAGAAAAAAAACAAAAAATCTTAAAACTTTAAACTGTGAAAAAAACTCAATCTGTGCTATAATATCGTTGTATGCGGCAGAAATGACAATGCAGTCAGACAGAGGTGTGTGGATGAGTAAATACAATGTCGGAGACTATATAGTTCATGAAAATTCCGGCGTATGCAAAGTCATAGATATTTCAGAAAAGGCGCTTTCGGGCAGGGGCTCGGAAAAGCTTTACTATAGCCTCGAGCCGGTATACCAGACAGGGGCTTCAGTCACCACACCCGTAGAGAGCAAGGCACGCATACGAGATGTTCATACCAAGGATGAGATGCAAAGCCTTTTAGACAAGGCATTGGAGCTTCCGGTGGTAGCTGAGGACAATATCAGGGTTTTAGGCGACATCTTCAAGGAGATGATGCAGCGCTTTGATCCGGAGCCTTTAGCCTCCGTGGTAAAGACAGTATATCTCAGAGAGCAGATCCGCATGGCAGCAGGCAAAAAGGTCATGTCCTCCGACGAAAAGGTTATGGCCATTGCCGGCAGAAAGCTTTTTGAAGAGATGGCATTTGCACTTGATACGGATATGGACACGGCAGAAAAGATGTTTTTCAAGAATCTGAAAAAGGAAAAGGACAGGTGTATAAAGACACTGTCCATACAGTGATGGCAAGACGAAAAAGAAAGACCAGATGGGTTGATATTGTTATTTGTATATTTGCGGCGATCGGTGTGATAAGCACGATCGCCGTATCTGTGCGTGGGATAAGGGCACTTTTGGATGTAAAAAAGGTGGTGGAGGAACCGCCTGAGATCACCAGGGAGCTTCTTACAGTAAACGAGTATTCCAGACCCGGGATACCCCTTGATGTGGTGGACGGGATAGTAGTGCATTATACAGCCAATCCCGGCACCTCGGCAGAGAATAACAGGAGCTACTTTGAGGGGCTAAGGGACTCTCAGAGTACGTACGCCAGCAGTCACTATATCATCGGAATAGACGGAGAGATCATCCAGTGTGTTCCTCTTACAGAGCAGGCCTATGCCAGCAATGACAGAAACAAAGATACTGTTTCCGTAGAGTGCTGTCATCCCGATGAGACCGGGGAGTTTTCGAAAGAGACATATGATGCGCTGGTGCATCTTACGGCATGGCTCATGGGCGAGTATGACCTGGACATAGATGATGTGATACGCCATTATGATGTCTCCGGCAAAAACTGCCCCAAGTACTACGTGGAACATCCCGATGAATGGGATGACTTTAAGACTGATGTGGAAAAATACATAGATACCCATGGTAAAAAGGTGAGGAAGCATGACTGAGGACAGGTACAAAAGGCTGATGGAGGCCCTCGGCTCAAAAGAGGTATTTGTTTCTCTTATCAATGCGGCTGACAGGATCATAACGGTGGCAGTTTTTTTGGGCTACGTCGCAGGCATCATATACCTTTTTTTTACGGGGTCCGCTCTTGTCCTTCCAATGATACTGATTCCTGCCATCCCTTTTGTTTTGGTGAGTGTATTTCGTAGGTTATGCGATTCAAAAAGGCCCTATGAGGTGTACGATACTCCGCCGATTTTAAAAAAGGATACCAGGGGAAAGAGTTTCCCCAGCAGGCATGTTTTTTCAATCTTTATCATTGGGGTTTCGTTTTATTATTTATGGCCCGTTGTAGGAACTGTCATTTTGATCCTTGGAGTCATCCAGGCAGTGATAAGGGTCACCGGCGGAGTCCACTTCATCAGAGACGTGATAGCCGGAGCTCTTTTTGGGGTGATATCCGGACTTGTCGGCTTTTATCTGATCCTGCCAATTTAACACAATTGCGCATTTTCCCTTGACAAGAGCATCAAAAGTGTGTATTATGTCGTAGTGCAAATTTTCCCAATAGGTTGTTGCGCATAGGCGTGACAGCTTCAGGCGAGACATTTTGGTCTCATAAACAAAAGTCGCGAGTTTCGTGTCACTCCTCGTGACTGTATTGATTTTGGAGGTATAGTTTTGGCAAACATTAAATCTGCAAAAAAGAGGATTTTAGTTACTGAGAAGAAGACAGCCCGCAACAAGGCTATCAAGTCTGGTGTTAAGACCAGCATCAAGAAGGTAGAGAGCGCTGTAGCTTCAGGCGATAAGGCAGCAGCAGAGGCAGCATTAAAGTCTGCTACATCTACTATAGACAGAGCCTGCACAAAGGGTGTATATCACAAGAACAATGCATCCCGCAAGGTTTCACGTCTTGCTTCACAGGTTGCTTCAATGTAATGTTAAGAGCTCATTTATAAGAAGCTCACAACCTATTTTAGCGTTCATGCTGCCGATCCGGATCTTATGCTGGATGTCGGCAGCTTTTTCTATTGCACGTCTTGCACGGCCGGTGGGAAAGCTTCTAAAGTGACCTGCCTTGTCGTGCTTTTTTATCTGCCAATCCTGCATTCCCGTATGGCGCGCAGCTTCACTGTATGACAGTCCGTCATCTATCAGCTCACCGGCCATAAGTATCCGGTCAAACTCCCAGATGATCATATGAAGTATCCTTTCGGGCTCCACATTTGCTAAAAGGAGCATGTCATACTGCTTCATTGCAGCTGCGCTGTCTCCGGCAGCGATACCGTCAAGAAGGGCAAAAATGCTATCATCATGATATCCGCTCACAATGGCTCGGACATCATCGGCAGTGACGGAGTCTCTGCCGTGACAGTAGGAGATGAGCTTTTCCAACTCGTTATTCATGTATGTCATGTTGTTCATGGCTTTGTCTGCGGTGGTGATATCCAAAAAGGTCTGCCATCCGTCCCGCGTGATCCTAAGCCCGGCACCGCCCAATTTTTCACCGATAGCCCATTTTTCCAGATCGGGGCCGGTAAGCATATTAAGCTCCTTCACCTTGTAGTTTTTTGAAAAATACTTGTAGGCCGAAAGGCGCTTGTCTACGTTTTTCTCCGTAAATATCACAACGGAGGTGTCAGGTATGTTTTCGATGGTTTTTGTAAAGATGTCGTTTGATGATTTAAAGAAGTCGGAATTCTCTACCAGGATAACCCGGTGTTCCGCAAAAAAAGGCAAGGTTCCTATGGCGTCTGTCAAGGCATTAAGATCCACGCCGGGGCCGGTAAACCTGTTGAAGTTCATGGAGGCGGTGTCCTCGGGACGAATCAAAAGCGCCTCTAAGAGACGCTTTTTGTAAGTGTTTATGAGATAATCCTCGCTACCGAAGATCAAATATGCTCTCGAGATGTCCATATAGATCAAATCTCCTGAAGATCCACAAGTGCATGCTCTTTTAAAAGAGGACGACCATGCTCGGACATAATGCCGGTGACGGTTTCGTCATTGAAGATGGCGTTGGAATGCTCAGCCACGGTGAATACGTTGTGAGCAATCTCCCTCTTGGTCTGAGTCATGCTGAGATGGAAATAATAATGGTCGTTGTATGTATAAAGGTCTGAAGGTATGTCTCCGAGATGACTTAAGGCACGTGAAAGTGTAATACAGTCATCTAAAGAGTCAAGCTCTGCCCATATGGTCATAAGTATGGGCTCGTTGTCAGCGGCGCGCTCTAATATACCAAGGGCTGTCTCTATCTGACGACGTCTCTCCTCCTCATCAAAATTGACAGGCTCATAGGGCTTGGCATCGGGGCTGCCTCCTGACAGGATCTCCGAAAAGTCCCTGAGCTTTTCCTTGAACTGCTGGATCATGGCATGAATGGCTGCGTTGGCATCATCGCTGATCATAAGTGACAGATCACCGTCCTGCATAACTGAAAGCTGGACATTGAGAGAGTCACCCGTGGCCCTAAAACCTATCTCGTCGCGAGCCTCCTGAAGGACAAATCGTAAAAACTCTTCTGCCTTCCCACGGTCATCCATGAGGTCATCAAGCTTAACGCCGACTGCATCCATCTCCTGACGTGAGATGATGCATCTTATGGAATTTTCATTAATCTTTGTAAATTTCATAGGCGTACCTCAACTATACTTTTCTTACAATTGATATCGGATTGTATAGTTATCAATATTATATCAGCATGCGCCGAAAATGCAACCAAAAATCACCATATATTGATGCTATAAACTGTGAAATCTGTTGCGACACTGCCATATACTGTGGTATACTCCCCGTTAGCGAAGAATCTTATTTAAGGAGAAACTACAACCAAGATGAGTTACGATCTTTCACATATCAGAAATTTTTGCATAGTTGCCCATATCGACCACGGCAAGTCAACCCTTGCGGACAGGATCATAGAGCGCACAGGTCTTCTGACCTCCCGTGAGATGACCGAGCAGGTCCTTGATAACATGGATCTGGAGCGTGAGAGGGGCATCACCATAAAATCCCAGGCTGTACGTCTTTCATACACGGCTAAAAACGGTGAGGAATACATTTTCAACCTTATCGACACACCGGGTCACGTGGACTTCCACTATGAAGTATCCCGGTCCCTGGCGGCCTGTGACGGTGCCATACTGGTAGTTGATGCAGCCCAGGGCATTGAGGCTCAGACTTTGGCCAACGTATACCTGGCCTTAGACCATGATCTCGAGGTACTTCCGGTCATCAATAAGATAGATCTGCCCTCCGCCGATCCCGAGAGGGTCATTGCGGAGATTGAGGATATCATCGGCCTGCCTGCGGAAAATGCCCCCAGGATATCCGCCAAGACCGGGGAGAACATAGAGGAGGTTTTGGAGCAGATCATCACCGAACTTCCCGCACCACAGGGGGATCCGGCCAAGCCGCTTTCAGCCCTGATTTTTGATTCATTATATGATCCCTACAGGGGAGTGATCGTGTTTTTCCGTATTATGGACGGCTCCATCAAGCCCGGGGACCGGGTCAGGATGATGGCCACCGGTGCTGAGTTTGAAGTAGTGGAGGTGGGTTGGTTCGGAGCCGGACAGCTCATGGCCTGTGACGGTCTTTCTGCCGGCATGGTGGGATATATGACTGCTTCCATTAAAAATGTTCGTGATACCAGAGTGGGAGATACCATTACATCAGTGGATCATCCGGTGAAGGAAGCCCTGCCGGGATACCGCCCGGTCCATCCTATGGTGTACTGCGGTCTGTATCCTGCTGACGGTGCAAAATACCCTGACCTTCGTGATGCACTTGAAAAGCTGCAGCTCAATGACGCGGCTCTTTCTTATGAGGCAGAGACCTCTGTGGCTTTAGGCTTTGGCTTCCGCTGCGGCTTCCTGGGTCTTTTGCATCTGGACATAATAGAAGAGAGGCTGGAGCGTGAGTACGGTCTGGATCTGGTCACCACGGCACCCAGTGTTATCTACCACATCCATCTGACGGATGGCAGCATGATGGAGCTTACCAATCCCTCCAACCTGCCGGATCCCGCACGCATCGAATACATGGAGGAGCCGGTGGTGGATGCGGAGATCATGGTATCCTCTGATTATATAGGAGCCATCATGGATCTGTGTCAGGAGCGTCGGGGGCAGTATGTTTCCATGGAATACATGGAGGAGACCCGCGCCCTCATCAAATATGTGCTTCCTCTAAATGAGATAATCTATGATTTCTTTGATGCGCTAAAATCCCGTTCCCGGGGTTATGCATCCTTTGATTATGAACTCAAGGGCTACCAGCGCACCGAGCTTGTGAAGCTGGACATCCTTATCAATCATGAGACGGTGGATGCCCTTTCATTTATAGTGTGTGCTGAGAATGCTTATGAGCGCGGCCGCAAGATGTGTGAGAGGCTGAAAAAAGAGATACCCCGCCATCTTTTCGAGATCCCCATCCAGGCTGCAGTTGGTACCAAGGTCATAGCCCGTGAGACCGTGAAGGCCATGCGAAAGGACGTGCTGGCCAAGTGCTATGGCGGTGATATCACCCGTAAGAAGAAGCTTCTTGAAAAGCAAAAAGAAGGTAAGAAGCGTATGCGACAGGTGGGCTCCGTGGAGATCCCCCAGGAAGCGTTTATGTCAGTGCTGAAACTGGACGAGGATTAGATTCTACGGATATCTTTATATCAGATTTCAGAAGGGGTGTATGTTTGAACGATTTAGTTTCGCACTTAGACTGTTACGAGTGACTTGATTTTT
>CAMODS010000073.1 GCA_946611525.1 uncultured Lachnospiraceae bacterium
CTGACCACACTGGGACTGCAGGATGATGTGACCTACCGCATGTCCAAGTGGGATCCCGAGAATCCCGACAAGTATCTGGGCACGGCCGAGGACTGGGACAAGGTTCAGGATGCCATGCGTGTCATTTTAGATGAGATAGGTCTGGAGTATACCGAGGAGGAGGGCGAGGCTGCTTTCTACGGACCAAAGCTTGATATCCAGGCCAAGAACGTCTACGGCAAAGAGGATACCATGATCACCATCCAGCTGGATATGTTCTTATCGGAGCGTTATGACATGACCTATATCGACAAGGACGGTCAGAAAAAGCGCCCCTACATCATCCACCGCACATCCATCGGCTGCTATGAGCGCACCCTGGCATGGATGATCGAGAAGTACGCCGGCAAGCTTCCTACATGGCTTATGCCTGAGCAGGTCCGTATACTTCCCATATCCGAGAAGTATTTTGACTATGCTGACAAGGTTTTTGCCGAGCTTCGCAAAAACGGTGTGGATGTTACTGTTGATAAGCGCTCCGAAAAGATCGGTTTCAAGATCCGTGAGGCGCGTATGGACAAGCTTCCCTACATGCTGGTAGTGGGAGAAAAGGAAGAGGCAGACGGTACTGTTTCCGTCAGGAGCCGTTTTGCAGGCGACGAGGGTGTAAAGCCCCTTCAGGAGTTTATAGATGCTTTGTGTGAGGAGATACGCACCAAGGCCATAAGGCAGGAAGTTTCTGACAAAGATGAAAAATAAGCTGCTTAGTGCAATACTTATTGCGGTCTGTTCATTTTCCCTGCTGGTACAGGCAGGGGAGATGACCTTGGACAAAGGGATCTTTGTCACGGAGACCAATATCGAGGCCATCATGAACCAGGGCAGCCGTGAGTTTTTTGGTGATCATCCCGTGACTGACGAGTTTTTGTTTTATGTTGCCCATGAATACGGTCAGGATGTCTTAAAAAAGATTGTTGAAAACAAGGACTACAGTGACCCAAAGGTCTGGTACATGATCACCGGCAAGTCCATCCACGTCCTCTATGATGAGTACGCTTCATTTGTGGGGCTGGATGCCTGGGATTATTCTCATGTACATCATATTAAAAATGAGGGCAAGAATGTTACCTTTGTTTTTTCCGGAGACGTGACCATACATGAGGGCTCTGCCACCACCATCCATATGGATGAAGCCGGCGGTATTAAAAACTGCTTTTCATCCGACCTGATGGATATCATGCAAAAGGCAGACGTCTTTGTGGTCAACAATGAGTTTTGCTACAGCACCCGGGGAGAACCTACTCCCGGAAAGACATTTACATTCAGGGCTGATCCAAAAAGGGTGGAGGCATTAAAGGAACTTGGAACCGACCTGGCATGCCTTGCAAATAACCATGTGTTTGACTATGGTGAAGATGCACTTTCTGACACGTTAAAGACTCTAAGTGATGCGGATCTTCCCTATATTGGGGCAGGAGAAAACCTCCGTGAGGCCGGGAGGGTTCAATACTATGTGGCAGGAGGTATAAAGGTAGCCATCGTAAATGCCACTCAGATAGAGCGGTCCACCACCTATACCAGAGCGGCTACTGACACCCAGTCGGGAGTGTTTAAGACGCTTGATCCCGGAAACTGTGTCCGTTCCATCAGACAGGCCAAGAAAAATGCTGATATCTGTCTGGTCTCAGTCCACTGGGGCACAGAGGGCAACGAGTATTACGGCGGTGATCAGGTAGCTTTGGCGGAGGCGTATGTTGCTGCAGGAGCGGATGCCATCATAGGAGGGCATACCCACTGTCTTGAGGGCATAGAGTATATGGGGGAGGTCCCCATTTTCTACAGCCTCGGCAATTACTGGTTTGCCACATCGCCCAATATGCCCGGAGACTATGACACGGGACTTGCGGTGATTTCCATATCACCGGAGGGCAGGATCATTCCTTCATTTGTTCCTGCACATTTTCACGGTGGTGTCACGTCACTTTTGACAGATGATGAGGCGCTTAGAGTATATGGCTATTTAGAGTCTGTATCACAGACTACGACTATAGACAAAAAGGGTAAGATCAAAAGGAGGTAATATGAGTAAGAAACCTACAGTACTGATGATTTTAGACGGCTTTGGTGTAAATGACAATCCCGAGGCCAATTCCATCGCTATCGCAAACACACCTGTGATAGATTCATTAAAAGAAAAATATCCCTGGCAGTTGGGCTATGCATCCGGACTTGCCGTTGGTCTGCCCGACGGACAGATGGGCAATTCCGAGGTAGGACATATGAATATGGGTGCCGGCCGTATTGTTTACCAGGAGCTGACACGTATCTCAAAGGAGATCGAGGACGGCACATTTTTTGAAAACGAAGCTTTAAAGCATGCTTTTGATAACGCTAAAAAGACAGGCGGTGCAGTTCATATGTACGGACTGGTTTCTGACGGCGGAGTTCACAGCCACAACACCCATATCTACGGACTTTTGGAGATGGCAAAGCGCGAGGGCGTTTCTGAGGTTTACGTTCACTGTTATCTGGACGGACGTGATACAGCACCCACTTCCGGACTTGGTTTTGTGCAGGAGCTGGAGGCTAAAATGGCTGAGATCGGAGTAGGAAAGGTAGCTACTCTTTCAGGACGTTACTATGCCATGGACAGGGATAACCGCTGGGACCGTGTGGAAAAGGCTTATCAGAACCTGACACTGGGCAACGGCGTCCAGGCTGCATCAGCTACTGAGGCTTTGGAAAAGTCCTATGCCGATGATGTAACAGATGAGTTTGTGCTTCCTACCACCATTCTTACCGATGGCAAGCCCACCGCAGTCATAAAGGATGGCGATTCCATCATCAACTTCAACTTCCGTCCCGACCGTGCACGTGAGATCACTCGTTGCTTCTGTTGTGAGGATTTTGACGGCTTTGATCGCGGACCTAAAAAGGATGTTACCTATATCTGCTTTACCGAGTATGATGTGACCATTCCCAACAAGGAGGTCGCATTTAAAAAGGTGGAGCTTACCAATACCTTTGGTGAGTGGCTTGCGGCCAACAATATGACACAGGCACGTATCGCTGAGACTGAGAAGTATGCACATGTTACTTTCTTCTTCAATGGCGGTGTGGAGGAGCCCAATGCAGGAGAGGACAGGGTGCTTGTCAATTCACCCAAGGTTGCTACCTATGATCTACAGCCTGAGATGAGCGCTCCCGAGGTTTGTGACAAGCTTTGCGAGGCTATCCGTTCCGGCAAATATGATGTTATCATCATAAACTTTGCCAATCCCGACATGGTGGGACATACCGGCGTCATCGATGCCGCAGTAAAGGCTGTTGAGACTGTTGATACCTGCGTAGGCAAGGCTGTTGAGGCCTTAAAAGAGATGGACGGTGTGATGTTCTTATGCGCTGACCATGGTAACTGCGAGCAGATGATCGATTATGAGACCGGTGCGCCATGGACAGCACATACCACAAACCCGGTACCTTTTATCCTTATAAATGCAGATCCGTCCTATGGTCTTGCCGAGGGAGGAAAGCTGTGTGATATCGTGCCCACACTTATCGAACTTATGGGCAAGGAACAGCCGGCTGAAATGACCGGACATTCACTCCTGGTTAAGCGCTGATATTTCATATTTCGGTGGCCGGCTAACCGGCCACCATTTTGTATTCAAAAAAAGGCATCCCATGATGGGCATGACATTGGGAAAGGATCTGACGCAGGATCAGATAGATTTTTACGAGATAGAGGATGTCTTAAAAAAGAATGGCTATTGATGGTATGATTTGCTATAATTAGGGATGTTGTTTTTTTACTATCAAAAAGGAAGGTTTTAAGATGAGTGAAGTGTATTCTCCAGTTAAAAGTGGCAAGGTAAGAGAGGTTTATGATATCGGAGATCAGATGATCCTGGTTGCTACGGATCGTATTTCCGCCTTTGATGTGATACTTAAAAATGTGATCACCGACAAGGGTGCGGTTCTGACAAGGATGAGCAAGTTCTGGTTTGACTACACAAAGGATGTGATCAAAAACCACCTTATCTCAATAGATGTTAATGACATGCCGGAGTTTTTTAGAAAGCCGGAGTATGAGGGGCATGCCACACTTTGCAAAAAGCTTGAGATGCTTCCCATAGAGTGTATCGTAAGAGGGTATATTACAGGTACAGGCTGGGCCAGCTACCGGGAAAATGGCACAGTGTGCGGTATAAAGCTCCCCGAGGGGCTGGTGGAAAGCGACAAGCTGCCGGAACCCATTTACACACCCACTACCAAGGCTGACCTTGGTGACCATGATGAGCATATCACCTTTGAGGGTACCGTGGAGTGCCTGGAAAAGCTGTATCCCGGCAGAGGACAGGAATTGGCTGAGACCCTTAGGGACAAGACTTTGGCGCTTTATAAAAAGTGTGCCGACTACGCCCGTGAAAGGGGCATCATCATTGCCGATACAAAGTTTGAGTTTGGTCTGGATGAAAACGGTGAGGTGGTACTTGGGGATGAGATGCTTACCCCCGACAGCAGCCGTTTCTGGCCGGTGGAGGGCTATGAGCCGGGCAAGAGCCAGCCTTCCTTTGACAAGCAGTTTGTACGTGACTGGTTAAAGGCTCATCCCGACAGTGATTACAATCTGCCGCAGGATATAATCGACAAGACCATAGTAAAGTATAAGGAAGCATACGAGCTACTTACCGGAAACGCATTTTAGATTGCGAGTGATTCATGGAGTCCACGTAGACGAACGTTTTTCGTTCGTCGGTGGACCCATGATCACGAGCGAACAAAAGGTTGTCATCCTGAGCGAAGCGAAGGATCTTTAGAAAGGAATTAACATGGGAACAGACGGATACATCAGTCCTCTTTCGGAGAGATATGCCAGCAAAGAGATGCAGTATATCTTTTCACAGGACAAGAAATTCACCACATGGAGAAAGCTTTGGATAGCTTTAGCAGAGACAGAGGCAGAACTGGGGCTTAAAAATGAGGACGGCTCACCCCGTATCACTTCAGAGATGATCGACGAGCTTAAAAGCCATCAGGATGATATAAACTATGACGTGGCAAAGGCACGTGAAAAAGAGGTTCGCCATGATGTCATGAGTCATGTGTACGCTTACGGACAGCAGTGCCCTAAGGCCGCAGGCATCATCCACTTGGGAGCCACCTCCTGTTATGTGGGAGACAATACCGACATCATCATCATGCGTGACGGCTTAAAGCTTGTGAGAAAAAAGCTGTTAAATGTAATTGATGCCCTTGCAAAATTTGCTAAGGAGTATAAGGATCTGCCTACTTTGGCATTTACCCATTTTCAGCCGGCCCAGCCCACCACCGTGGGAAAGCGCGCCACACTCTGGATCAACGAGTTTATGATGGATTTAGAGGATCTGGATTACGTGATCTCTTCCCTTAAGCTTTTGGGCTCAAAGGGTACCACCGGCACCCAGGCCAGCTTCAAGGAGCTTTTCAATGATGATGACGAGACTATCGATAAGATAGATCCCATGATAGCAAAAAAGATGGGCTTTGATGCCTGCGTTCCCGTATCCGGCCAGACCTATAGCAGAAAGGTGGATACGAGAGTGGCAAATGTGCTGGCAGGCATAGCAGCCAGTGCCCACAAGATGAGTAACGACATCCGCCTGCTTCAGCATTTAAAAGAGGTGGAGGAGCCCTTTGAAAAGAATCAGATAGGTTCATCTGCCATGGCCTACAAGAGAAATCCCATGCGATCCGAGCGCATCGCATCCCTGTCACGTTACGTGATGATCGATGCCCTAAATCCCGCCATTACCTCAGCCACCCAGTGGTTTGAGCGTACCCTTGATGACAGTGCCAACAAGCGACTTTCCATTGCGGAGGGCTTTTTGGCCACTGACGGCATCCTGGATCTTTGCATCAACGTAACAAACGGCCTGGTGGTAAATGACAAGGTAATTACCAAGCGACTTATGTCCGAGCTTCCCTTCATGGCCACCGAAAACATCATCATGGATGGTGTAAAGGCCGGAGGCAACCGCCAGGAATACCATGAAAAGATCCGCCAGCTTTCCATGGAAGCGGGCAACACCGTAAAAAAAGAAGGCAGGGACAACGACCTTTTGGAACGTATCGCAGCCGACGACTTCTTTGGACTCGACCTTTCAGACCTGCAGTCCTACATGAAGCCCGAAAACTACGTAGGCCGCGCCCCCTACCAGGTAGAAGCCTACCTTCGCGATGTCGTCACCCCCGTCCTGTCCTCCAACAAGGAAGAGCTGGGAGTATCAGTCGACATCAACGTATAGATTCTTCGGGCTACGCCCTAAATAACATTTACAATATACAGTAAGCGCAGGATGTGAATGTCTTTTTCACAAGACCTTTAAGCGAGAGCGGCTCCGAGAATCCGTCGTATGGCCGTTGGCGTGACGAGTGGGAGTGTCGTCAAAATCTTTGATTTTGGTAACGACACCCCCGTGATAGCAGCCCACGAAGCGAAGCTGAGTGGATTGCTGCGAACCACGAGGTCGCCGGTCGAAGCATTTTTCGAACGTTTTCCCGGAGTAGTAAAAAAACCCGGTACTTATTAAGCACCGGGTTAAGTCCAAAGTTTACGCTTCCTTGGGATATACAGAAGCCTGCTTCCTGTCGCGGCCGAGGCGCTCAAAACGAAGAACTCCGTCAACCTTTGCGTAGAGGGTATCATCTCCACCCTTACCTACGTTAACTC
>CAMODS010000074.1 GCA_946611525.1 uncultured Lachnospiraceae bacterium
AATCTCTCGCTGGTGATGACCTCCCGGTAGTCCTTTTCGAAGTCGTCGATGGGGTATTTTTCCCATACCGAAGGGGGCTCCTCACGGGGAGTTAAGGTCTCATGAGATATCAGTCTGTTCCATTCCATACGCTACTCCTTAGTTCTCCTGTCATCCTGAGCGAGCGCAGCGAGTCGAAGGATCTAATAATTAAAAGAGATTCTTCGCTTCGCTCAGAATGACACACCACACCATGTCATCCTGAGCGAGCGTAGCGAGTCGAAGGATCCTGTTATTAAAAGGGATTCTTCGCTTCGCTCAGAATGACACACCACACCATGTCATCCTGAGCGAGCGCAGCGAGTCGAAGGATCTCATAATTCAAAGGGATTCTTCGCTTCGCTCAGAATGACAATTAAACGCTCAGAATGACAATTAATCGCGCAGGCAGTTATTCATCCAGGTCGTTTTCTATAAGGTTTACCGACACCAGAGTAGACACGCCCTTTTCCTGCATGGTGATACCGTATAGTCTGTCGGCGGCGGTCATGGTACCGCGTCGGTGGGTAATAACAATAAACTGCGTATTCTTTGTAAGCCGATTTAAGTATTTTGCAAACCTGTCAACATTACTGTCATCCAGCGCAGCCTCGATCTCGTCCAAAAGACAGAAAGGCGAAGGCTTTAGGTTTTGGATAGCAAATAAAAGTGCTATTGCAGTAAGTGACTTTTCTCCACCGGAAAGCTGCATCATGTTCTGAAGCTTTTTGCCCGGGGGCTGTGCAATTATCTTGATGCCGGTCTCAAGGATGTCCTCTCCTTCTACCAGCTCCAGCTCGCCCTTTCCGCCTCCGAAAAGCTCCTTAAAGGCCTTGTCAAACTCACGCTGGATATCCGCAAAGCCCTTGGCAAACTGTTCACGCATACCGCTGTCCAGCTCGTCTATGATCTCTGAAAGCTTTTGTGATGCCTCCACGATATCGTCGTGCTGTGTCTTTAAAAAGTCGTAGCGCTCTGCCACTTCCTTGTATTCCTCGATGGCGTTTACGTTTACATTTCCCATCTTTCTGATGGCATCCCTGATGGCTGATATGGAGCGCTTCATCTCGTCCCGGTTATTGTAGTCCGGGTTCTTAAGCTCCATGGCTGCATGAAGTGTCAGCTCGTACTCATCCCACATGTAGTTGTTCTGGTAGTCCATGGCGTCCTTGGAACGCTCCTGCTGTGACTCCAGGCGGTAGATCTCCTTTTCTAAGCCTGTAATAAGCTTTGAGATCTCTTCCTTCTTATCAAAAAAGCCCTTGTGGCGTTCATTCATTTCCTCACGGCTCTTTTTAGCCTCGGCAAGCTCGTCTTCAAGTTTTTTGAAATTCTCGTCCGCAGAGGAAATGGTCTTTATGATCTCATCAATATGTTCTTTTTTCTTTTTTGCCTCTTCCTTTGTGTTTTTGGACTCTTCCTCTAAGTTCTTTAAGGAGTTTTCATCCTTTTCGATCTCCGCATTTATACGGGTAAGGTTCTCATCCACAAAGGTAACCTTTTGTCTGGCATTGGCTTCCTCGATCTGCACCTCTGACATCTGACGGGAAGCCGTCTGTTCCATATATGTCTGCTGGTCCAGCTTTTCCTGGAAGTCCTCTATCTCCTTTTTAAGGACCTTCTCTCGTTCGTCGGCAGTCTCCATCTGTTCAAGTATCTTTTTCTTTTCGCCGTCGATGTTTTTAAGCTGTCCCTCTATCTCCTTGCTTTCGTCCTTTAGTGTCTCTGCCGCCCGGGCAGAATCCTTTCGCTCGGAGGAAGCTCGCTCCAAAGAAAGCTTTGCGGTATTTTCCGCCAATGCCAGCTCGGATGCCCTCTCCCTGATCTCCTTTAGATCATCACGGCAGAGCTCCAATGCTGTCTCGATATCATCCACGTGCTTCTTTTCATCGTTGTATTTTTTATCCAGCTCATCTATCTCTTTTTGAAGCTGGTCTATCTGGCGGTTTCTGCTAAGGAGGTTCCCTTTGTTTTTAAAGGAACCGCCCGCCATGGATCCGCCGGGGCTTAGATACTCGCCCTCCAAAGTCACTATATGAAGTGAATAATGATACTTCCTTGCGATCTTTATGGCATTGTCGATGGTGTCACAAAGCACCACCCTGCCCACTAAGTAAGCCACTATACCACGGTACTTTTCATCACAGTCGATGACCTCGTCGCAGAGCCCTATCACACCCTTTTCCGAGAGGACCTCGGTCTTTTTAAAATTGCCCCTGCCGTCCACTGCAGTCAGAGGTAAAAATGTAGCGCGGCCAAAACGGTTTTCCTTCAGATAGGAGATCATCTCCTTGGCCGTCTCTTCATCCTCGGTCACTATGTTTTGGATGTTGCCGCCCAAAGCCGTCTCTATGGCTGTCTCGTATTTTTTCTCAACATGGATGAGATCCGCCACCACTCCCAAAAGCCCTGGAGTGTCCTTCTTTTTATCCATCACCTGACGGATGGCGTTGCCGTATCCGTCATAGCGCTCAGCAATGCTCTTTAACGACTCAAGCCTTGAGGTCTTTTGAGTGATCTCTCCCGAAAGCCTGCTTAAAGCCTGGGTGGCTTCTCTTAGTCTGTTTTGTCTGTCCTCTATCTCGGAGTTTTTGGCACTCTCCTCCTTTTTAACATTGGTAAGTGCCTCCACAGCTTCGTCATATACCTTTTTGGCTTCGGTCTCTCTGGCAGCAAAGGTATCCTCCTCTGTCTTTCTGGCCAGGATCCTCTGGGTGAGCTGGGCCTTTCTGATATTGGTCTGCTCATACATGGTGCTCATGCGCTGCTCTTCAGACTTTATATTGGCCTTTTCATTGAGGAGATCCATGATCTCCTTTTGATTTTTCTCAATACCGGAATTGCAGGTATTGATCTCGTTTTCTATGTTCTGCCAGTAGTCCTTGGCTTTTTTCAGACGCTCCACTGCCTCGGTGAGCATCTCGTTAAGCTCATTTTTCTCCTTAGAAAAAGCATCCCTTTGCTTTTCATGCTCTTCCTTTTCAGCCAAAAGCACGCCCTTTCTCATAGCTATGCTCTCGTCTGAGTTCTCTGCAAAATGGATCTGTTCTTCAAGGATCTTTATCTCGTTTTCCAGGTTGCCCTTTTTAAGGACGGTATCGCTTTGCTTGTCGCGGATGGAGTTTATCTTTTCCTCCATCTCGTGAAGCTCGGCCTCTAAAGCAGCGTATTCCTGTTTTATCTTTTCATCATCATTTTTAGCCTTATCAAGCTGTTCATGGGAAATGGAAAGATTCTTTTCAATATCGGAAAGCTCACCGGTAAGGCGCTCGATCTCCATCAAAAACATGTTTACGTCAAGAGTCTTAAGCTCCTCTTTTTTCTGGAGATAATCCTTTGCCACACGTGACTGCTCCTCAAGGGGACCTACACGTGTCTCAAGCTCGGAGAGAATGTCATTTACTCTGGTAAGGTTTTCCTGTTCCTGCTCCAGCTTCTTTATAGCTGCAGCCTTTCTCTTTTTAAACTTTACTATACCTACAGCCTCGTCAAAAAGCTCGCGGCGCTCCTCAGGCTTTCCGGAAAGGATCTTTTCCACCTGGCCCTGACCGATGATGGAATAACCCTCCTTACCGATACCTGTGTCAAAGAAAAGCTCATTAACATCCTTTAGTCTGCAGGGGGTGCCGTTTAGCAGATACTCGCTCTCGCCCGAGCGGTAAACACGACGTGCCACCGTGATCTCCTCGTAGTCGATGGGGAGCAGGTGGTCGGAATTGTCCATGGTGATAGCCACATAGGCAAAGCTTACCGGCTTTCTGTTCTGGGTACCCGCAAAGATGACGTCCTGCATGGAGGCACCACGAAGCTGCTTGGCGCTTTGTTCACCAAGCACCCAGCGGACTGCATCTGCCACGTTGCTCTTTCCGGAGCCGTTGGGACCCACTATGCCTGTTATGCCGTTGTGAAATTCGAGCACGATCTTGTGTGCAAACGACTTGAAGCCGTGTAGTTCAATACTTTTTAGATACATGTAATCTCCTTTTTGAGATCATATAAGTTTCAGATCCCCCAGGCGGTGCATGGATAAGAGGGCTTCGTATGCCGCTTTTTGCTCGGCAGCTTTTTTGGACCTGCCTACGCCGCGGCCGAGTACTGTATCGCCACGTCTTACCTCTACGGTAAATTCCTTGGCATGATCGGGTCCGTTTTCCGCCACCACATCATAGGAAAGCTTTTCACCTCCCTCTGCCTGCACCACCTCCTGAAGGGTGGTCTTGCTATCGTAAAAGAGCCTCTTGCTCTCTATGTCTGTAAGGATGAATCTCAGGATAAATGCCTTTGCCGGCTCTATACCACCATCCAAAAAGATGGCACCGATAAGTGCCTCCATGGCATCCGATACAATAGAGTCACGGTTTCTGCCGCCGGTGGCATCCTCGCCACGGCTCAGATACAGGTATTTCGGAAGCTCTATCTCATCGGTACAACGGGCCAGGGTGGGCTCGCATACCAGTGATGCACGAAGCTTTGACAGATCCCCCTCGGGAAGATTTGGATAGTTGTGGTACAGGAACTCGCTGGATACCAATTCCAATACCGCATCACCCAAAAACTCCAAACGCTCATTGCTGCCGGACTTTTGCATACCGTGCTCGTTGGCGTAGCTGGAATGTGTCATGGCGTGCTTTAAAAGCTCTTCATCCCTAAATTCATAACCTATCTTTTTTTGAAGGTCTTTCATCTTTCTACCACATACCACGAAAAAACCCTTGTAGTGTATACAAGAGTTTTCTCAATGTCTGTCAATTATTAATAAATACTCTTAGCCTAATGTCTTTTTGATAAGGGCAACTGCGTCGCCTACGGTAACGATCTTTTCAGCCTCGTCATTGTCCACCTCGATGTCAAGTTCCTCCTCAACACCCATGATGATCTGAAATACATCAAGAGAATCAGCCCCAAGGTCATCAATAAAAGTAGTATCGGGACGGATCTCGTCTGCGTCAACATTCAAAACCTCTGCAATGATCTTTTTAAGTGTTTCAAATTCCATTTTTATCCTCCTTAAAAAATTTTAAGAATCTGCTTCTGACAAACTCTCTTCTATCTTTTTAACTATACCCTGCTGGGAAAATGTCACGCACTGTATGATGGCGTTTTTGATCTCCTTGTGGGTAGCATTGCCATGTGCCTTGACCACCAGACCGCGAAGTCCTAAAAGAGGAGCCCCGCCGTACTCTGTGGCGTCAAATTCCTTCAGTGTCTTTTTAAGAGCCGGAAGAGCCATAGCCGCACCTATCTTTGAAAGCAAAGAGCTCATAAGTCCCTTTTTTATCACACTGATAAGCGTACCGGCAAGTCCCTCGTAAAGCTTTAGGATGACATTGCCCACAAAGCCCTCGCAGACCACCACATCCACATCACCGGACGGGATGTCTCTGGCCTCAACTGAACCAATGAAGTTGATGTCGCTGCACTCCTTTAAAAGGGGGAAAGTCTCCTTTACCAGAGCATTGCCCTTTTCCTCCTCGGCACCGACATTTACGATACCTACAGTGGGATTCTTTTTGCCACACATGTACTCCATATAAATGGAACCCATCCGTGCAAACTGTACCAGATGATCAGCCCTGGCGTCAACATTGGCACCACAGTCCAAAACCAGGGTCACGCCCTTTTTAGTGGGTATAAGAGGTGCAAAAGGAGCTCTCTTAACTCCCGGCACACGACCTGCAATAAGCTGACCGCCTACCAAAAGTGCTCCGGAGTTACCGCAGGATACAAAAGCATCTGCCTCACCCTCATGTACCATCTTCAGTCCCACCACCATGGATGAATCCTTTTTACGCTTGATGGCATTGACCGGATGCTCTGCTGTCTCTATAACCTCCGAGGTATGTCTGATATCGATCCTATCCCGGGGTGTATCGGGATACTTTTTAAGCTCGGCCTCTATGGCCGCCTCATCTCCCACCAGGATCACTCTGATATCACTTCTGTCCTTTACTGCAAGCGCTGCTCCGTAAACCATCTCCAAAGGGGCATTGTCCCCGCCCATGGCATCGAGAGCAACACGTGTAATATCGCTCATATCCACCTCCGTGAAATTCAAGAGAAATAATACTACATTAGTATAAATCGGTCAACCATAAATATTGATAAGAAAAAAAAGGGTTGCCGCTATATATGTGTGCACGTAGCAAAACGTTTTTCGTTTTGCGGTGCATACATATATAACGGCAACCCGTCAATGTCTGTTTGTGGATATTAATCCATTGCGATGATCTCACGCTTGTTGTAAGAACCACAGTTCTTGCATACACGGTGAGGCATCATCAGCTCTCCGCACTTCGAGCACTTTACAAGTGTCGGAGCGGTCATCTTCCAGTTAGCTCTACGCTTATCTCTTCTTCCTTTGGAAGATTTATTCTTAGGGCAGATGGACATATTTACACCTCCTTACTCTGATTGAACACATCTAAAAACTGCATCATTCTGGGATCCCGCACCTCGGTATCACAATCACATGATTCGAGATTACGATTCTTTCCGCATACAGGACACAGTCCCAGACAGTCGTCCTTGCATAGGATCTTTGACGGCCAGCCGAGGTGTACCTCTGCCATGATCATACCGTCCACATC
>CAMODS010000075.1 GCA_946611525.1 uncultured Lachnospiraceae bacterium
AGCGAAGCGAAGAATCCCTGCTCATTGATTTAGGATAAATCAATGAGATTCCCGTATCATTCTGAGCGAAGCGAAGAATCTTTAAAGGAGATATGATGATAGATAAATATGAAATATACAAGTCCTCCGGGATCTCGAAGGAGGTCTTTGAATTTGGAGAGGCCGTATTAGAGGACCTAAAGGAAGACTTTGACCATTATGACATGATGGCGGAGTACAACCAGCAAAAGGTGATCCGTGCCATGCAAAAAAACAAGGTCAGTGCAGAGTGTCTGGCAGGTTCAACGGGCTACGGCTATAACGACCTGGGACGAGACACTCTTGAGGCGGTCTATGCTGATACATTCAAGGCCGAGGATGCCCTGGTGCGTCCGCAGATCACCTGTGGCACCCACGCCTTAGCGCTGGCGCTCATGTCAAACCTAAGGCCCGGCGATGAGCTCTTATCTCCGGTAGGCGCTCCCTATGACACGTTGCACGAGGTCATCGGCATCCGTCCTTCCATGGGTTCGCTGGCAGAATACGGTATCACCTATGCCCAGGCAGACCTAAAGCCCGATGGCAGTTTTGACTATGATGCTATTAAAAATGCTATAAATGAACGAACGAAGCTTGTTACCATCCAGCGTTCCAAGGGCTATGCCGGCCGCCCCAGCTATTCAGTAGAGGAAATAGGCGAGCTTATCGCATTTATCCGGGGAATAAAACCGGAGGTTACCATCATGGTGGACAACTGCTACGGTGAGTTTGTACAGGAGCGTGAGCCTCTTGAGGTGGGAGCGGATATGATAGTAGGCTCCCTAATTAAAAACCCCGGTGGCGGACTTGCTCCCACAGGCGGATACATAGCCGGCAAAAAGGAATGTATAGAAAATGCGGCCCGCAGGCTTTCATCCCCCGGACTGGGTAAGGAAGTGGGAGCTTCCCTTGGTATCATGCCATCATTTTACGAGGGCTTTTTTATGGCTCCCACGGTGGTGGCTTCAGCCATAAAGACCGCAGCCTTTGCGGCAGCCATATATGAGCGGCTGGGATATAAATGTATCCCCCGTGCCAAAGAAAAAAGAAACGACATCATCCAGGCAGTAGAGCTAAAGACTCCCGAAGCGCTTCAGGCGTTTTGCCTGGGTATCCAAAAGGGTGCTCCGGTGGACTCCCACGTAACCCCGGTGCCCTGGGATATGCCGGGCTATGACGATCAGGTGATCATGGCAGCCGGAGCCTTTGTGCAGGGCTCATCCATCGAGCTTTCCGCAGACGGGCCGCTGCGTGCGCCCTACAATGTCTATTTCCAGGGCGGGCTCACCTGGTACCACGGCAAGTTCGGGATACTTTGCTCACTGGAAGAGATGGTAAGAGCAGGGGAGGTATCACTGTCATCCTGAGCGAAGCGAAGGATATTATTATTGTTATGGTGTCAGTATTGTAGTATAATATATAAGCATTTTTTTGCGCCATCATACAGGAGGAATACATGAGTACAGGATATGGAATAGACATGGGCACCGGCAATCTCAAGATTTTTTCATCTTCCGACGGTTCCATCACCAATGAAAAGAATACAATAGCCATCGTAAATAAAGACCAGATGTATGCCTACGGTGACGAGGCATATATGATGTATGAAAAGGCACCTGAGACCATCGTTGTGTCCTTTCCCATCATAAATGGTGTTATCGCAGATTTTGACAACATGCAGACCATGCTTTTGGAGCTTTTGGAGAGCAAGCTCAAGGCACGAATAAAGAGCTCCGATATGGTCATCGCCGTTCCCACTGATATTACCGAGGTGGAAAAAAAGGCTTTCTACGACATGTTTGCAAAGAATAAAAACAAACCAAAGAGCATCTGCCTCTGTGAAAAGCCCTTAGCCGATGCTTTGGGAATGGGGCTTGATATCACACTTCCCACCGGCGTTATGGTAGTGGATGTGGGCGCTGATACCACTGAGATTTCTGTTATCTCCCTTGGCGGCCTGGTGCTTTCCAACCTGCTTCCTTACGGCGGCAATAAACTGGATGATTCCATCGTGACTTATCTTAAGAGGCGTTTTAATCTCCTTATCGGTCAAAAGACCGCCATGTCACTAAAGGAGGAGATAGGCTCTGCTTCGGGCGGACTGGGCAAGTCCATGACCATAGTAGGCCGTGACGTGGTTTCAGGTCTTCCTATCGAGATGAGCATCGATTCCGAAGTAGTCTATGACGGCATGAAGGACGATCTGGAAAATATTGCTCAGAATATCCGTATGCTTTTGGAGCGTGTACCACCGGAGCTGGCCAAGGACATCGTGGCATCCGGCATCTATCTTACAGGCGGGAGCTCAAGGATAAGAGGCTTTTCAGACTTTATCACCACCGTTACCAATATCAAGGTAAATGTTTGTGAAAACGGAGAGGAGTCAGTAGCCAAAGGACTTGGCTGTGTACTCAGTGATGAAAAGTACCGCCGCTTTGGTTACAGCATGAAGTCCAGGATCTTTAGCTGATAAATAAGGACAAAATATGAATCGTCGAGGAAAAGTCAATATTCCCCCGAGGGTGCTGTTTTACATTCTTGTGATCATCTGCGCCATGCTTTTGGCACTCAATTATGTTACAGGCTTTTCGGGAGGTATACTTAAAAACGTATCCAACTATATATTTGTTCCCATGCAAAAGGGTATCGACATCGTTGGTGAGAGCATTATGGAGACAGGAGAGTCCGCCAAGACCAAGGAAGAGCTCATTTCGGAAAATGAGGCACTTAAAAAGCAGGTTGAGGAGATGACCACCCAGCTTACCAACATGCAGCTTCAGCAAAAGGAGCTTGAGCGCCTGACGGAACTTTTTGAGCTGGCATCCGATTATCGCGAATATGATGTTACGGGAGCCCGTGTCATCGCAAAGGGCAACAGCAACTGGTTTTCCACCTTTACCATAGACAAGGGCACCAGTGACGGCATAAAGGTCGATATGAACGTCATAGCAGGCAGCGGACTGGTAGGTATAGTCACCTCGGTAGGCCCTCATTACGCAGTGGTCCGTTCCATCATAGATGACAGCTCCAATGTCAGCGGTATGATACTCGATACCTCTGACAACTGCATTATCTCAGGAAATCTCATGCTGATGACAGACAGCAATATGATCAGCATCTCTGATCTGTCGGATGATGATGACGAGGTGGAGATAGGTACGGCAGTGGTGACCTCCAATATTTCCAGCAAATATCTGCCGGGTATCCTCATAGGCTATATCAGTGACCTTCATGATGATGCCAATGACCTGACGAAATCCGGTACCATCACACCCGTGGTGGACTTTATGCATTTGCAGGAGGTTTTGGTTATCATGGAGACAAAGGAAGTGGACTGATGGTAGAGTTTAAGCCGATCTTAAAAACCATTTTATCTTATGGTCTTTTGATATACTGTTATTTCATCCTACAGACTGCTCTTTTTCCCAGGTTTTCCCTGGCGGGAGTAAGCCCCAATATCCTGATCATCTTAGTATCGGTCATAGGTTTTGCAAAGGGAGCGAACCCCGGCATGACAGTGGGAGTTATCTGCGGTCTGCTTTTAGATATCTATGCCTCCGGGTATTTCGGCATGTATGCCCTTATTTTTGTTGTCATAGGCTTTTTAAACGGCTCCTTCAGGCAGGTGTTTTTCGGGGATGATATGAAGCTTCCCCTGCTCCTTATCGGAAGCAGTGATCTGATATACGGCGCCATGGTCTATGTGTTTACCTATGTTCCCAGAGGAAAGATCGATATCACCTATTATTTTATGAACGTTATGATGCCGGAAGCGGTTTATACTGTTTTGGTATCTCTTATTTTGTATTTTCCCATCATCCATCTGGATGAGTGGTTGAGAAACTCTGAAAAGAGGAGAGAAAAGAAGCTTGTCTGACAGATTATTTAAGGTTAAAGGAAAACTTGAAGAAGGGCGTCCTGCCGTAATGATCGCAGTGATGCTTCTTTTTGGTGTTGTACTTATAAGCAGGCTTTTTGTACTCCAGATAGTCCGGGGCGAGCAGTACCAGAAGAACTACAACCTAAAGGTGGAAAAAACCGAGGTCATCGATGCCACCAGAGGCAATATTTACGACAGAAAGGGCAGGCTTTTGGCCTACAACGAGCTTACCTATGCTGTCACTATCGAGGACAACAAGGAATACGAGAGCAACCGGGAAAAAAATGAAGATCTAAACGACACCATCTACAATGTAATTATTAATCTTGAAAAAAACGGTGATAAGATCGACAACGACTTTGGCATTATCATGGACTCTGCCGGAGACTATGAGTTTTTGAATTCCGGAACTGCCCAGATGAGATTTCGGGCCGACGTCTTTGGTTATACCGAGGTGGATGATCTAAAGAGCGCAAAAAACAGCAAGTACAATATCGACGAGGCGGAATGCGATGCCGCTACCCTTATGGAGTACCTCTGCGGCGACAGGCGTTATCAGATCAGCGAGGAAAAGTACGGTCATGAAAATCAGTACAAGATCTGCTCGGTACGTTACAACCTTAGCCAAAACTCTTATCAAAAGTATATAGCTACCCCCATAGCATCCTCCATAAATGAAAAGTCCTTAGCATATATAAAGGAAAATATGCCGGAGCTTACGGGAATAGATGTGGAGGAAAGATCGGTCCGCCGCTATAAGAATTCCGAATGCATGGCCAATATCATAGGCTACACAGGAAAGATATCCACCGATGAGTACAACGAGAGAGTAAAAACCGATGAATCGGTGTCTCTAAATGACGTTATCGGTAAAAGCGGTATCGAGCAGTATATGGAGGATACCCTTTCCGGCACCAAGGGTTTTGAGACAGTGTACGTTGACTCCGTGGGTAATGTGATCTCAGAATCTGAGCACAAGGATCCCGTGTCCGGAGGCCATGTGTACCTGTCCATAGACAGCGAGCTACAGAAAAAGACTTACGAGCTTTTGGAACACGAGATAGCGGGCATTTTATACTCCAAGATCCAAAACATCAAGGAGTACAACACCTCCGGCAATTCGTCTGCCTCGGATATAGTGGTGCCCATCTATGATGTTTATTTTGCGCTTATCAATAACAACCTTATAGATATTGCCCATATGAAGGGGTCTGATGCCACCAACCTTGAAAAGGGCGTCTATGCCGTGATCGACAGCAAACTTTCTCACGTGCGCACCCAGCTTGTATCCCAGCTTTCCGCCGAGTCTGCACCGGTGTATCGTGACCTTCCAAAGGAGTATCAGGATTATTCCACCTTTGTGGTAAAGGAGCTTCGTGCAAAAGAGGTGCTTTTGCCCAACTCCACGGACCAGACGGATGAGATGTATCAGAAGTGGACTTCTGAGGAACTTTCCGTAAGGGATTACCTGTATTACTGCCTGGAGATGAACTGGATAGATATCACAAAGTTTGTCAGCAAGTCAAAATACGTGGATACGGATGAGCTATATGAAAACCTGGTGACCTATATCAATGATGAGATCCTTACTGAAAAGGAATTTGAAAAAGAGGTTTACCATTACGCCATATTAAATGACGAAGTGACAGGCAATCAGCTTTGCGCCATTTTATATGATCAGGGCTTTTTCAAAAAGGACAAGGCTACGAGGGATGGCCTGGCAAACGGTTCCATAGCTGCCTATGGATTTTTAAAAGAGATGATAAGGACACTTACCCTGACTCCTGCGGATCTGGCGCTTGATCCCTGCTCGGGCTCAAGTGTGCTGATAGATACAAAGACGGGAGAGGTTTTGGCCTGCGTCACTTATCCCGGATATGACAACAACAGGCTTGCCAACTCGGTGGACTCGTCATACTACAGTTCCCTTGTGTTTTCCCTGTCCAATCCCATGTACAACCATGCGACACAGCAGAGGACGGCACCCGGATCCACCTTCAAGCTTTGCTCATCGGTGGCCGGACTTTCCGAGGGAGTTATCGACACCTCCACCATCATAAAGGATGAAGGTATATTTGAAAAGGTTTCCAACAAGCCCAAATGCTGGTATTATCCCGCCAATCATGGTGAGATCAACGTGTCAGAAGCTATCAGGGATTCATGTAACTACTTCTTTTACGAGGTGGGCTACAGGCTGGCCGGATCCTCGCGTTACAACGATTCAGTGGGTATAGAAAAGCTTACAAAATACGCAAAGCTTTTTGGCCTGACTGAAAAGACGGGTATCGAGATAGAGGAAAATACCCCGGAGCCTGCCACGGAGTATCCCGTCATGGCAGCCATCGGACAGTCCAATCACAACTTTACCACCATATCCCTGGCAAGGTATGTGACGGCAGTTGCAAACAGCGGCACTGTCTATGACCTGACTCTTTTGGATCATATCACTGACTCCAAGGGAGAGACCGTAAAGGAGTTTGGAGCCAAGGTTAAAAATGAGGTGGATGTCATCGGCCCCATGCAGT
Organism: uncultured Lachnospiraceae bacterium; assembly: GCA_946611525.1. Lineage (GTDB taxonomy): Bacteria > Bacillota > Clostridia > Lachnospirales > Lachnospiraceae > JAILEN01. The sequence continues at coordinate 6,424 of CAMODS010000075.1, forward strand.
GGGAAGCCATCCACAGCGGTATGAGGATGGTGGTGGAAAACCTTTCCGAATACGAGAACTTCCCCATTGAGGTGGCAGGAAAAACGGGAACGGCCCAGCAGGACAAGACCCGTCCCAACCACGC
>CAMODS010000076.1 GCA_946611525.1 uncultured Lachnospiraceae bacterium
CGGACGTGACGAGAAGATCACGGTTTATACCACACGTCCCGATACGCTTTACGGAGCTACTTTTATGGTACTTGCTCCCGAACATGCGCTGGCAAAGGATCTGGCTACAGACGAGACCAGGGCGGCAGTAGAGGACTATATTTACCAGACCTCTCTTAAGTCATCTGTAGATCGTCTTCAGGATAAGGAAAAGACCGGTGTATTTACCGGAAGCTATGCCATAAATCCTCTTAACGGTGCCAAGACTCCCATCTGGCTTTCTGACTATGTACTGGCTGACTACGGTACGGGAGCCATCATGTGTGTTCCTGCACATGACGACAGAGACTTTGAGTTTGCCAAAAAGTTTGACATCCCCATCATCCAGGTTATCGCCAAGGACGGTGAGGAGATTAAGGATATGACAGAGGCCTACACAGATGCTGTGGGTACCATGATAAACTCCGGTGACTGGAATGGCATGGAGTCAGCAGTCCTTAAAAAGGAAGCACCTCACATGATAGAAAAGGCAGGCCTGGGTCGTGCCACAGTAAACTATAAGCTCCGCGACTGGGTGTTTTCACGTCAGAGATACTGGGGTGAGCCTATTCCCATCGTTCACTGTGACGACTGTGGATGCGTGCCCGTACCCGAAGAGGAGCTGCCTTTGCTTTTGCCTGATGTAGAGTCATACGAGCCTACAGGTACAGGCGAAAGTCCACTGGCTGCCATCGACTCCTGGGTCAACTGCAAGTGCCCCAAGTGCGGAAAGCCTGCAAAGCGTGAGACCAACACCATGCCCCAGTGGGCAGGCTCGTCCTGGTACTTCCTGCGCTATGTGGACAGCCACAATGACAAGGAGCTGGTGAGCAAGGAAAAGGCTGACAAGTACCTGCCGGTAGATATGTATATCGGTGGCGTGGAGCATGCGGTCCTTCACCTTTTATATGCAAGATTCTATACCAAGTTTTTATATGATATAGGTGCCATTGATTTTGAAGAGCCCTTTACAAAGCTATTCAACCAGGGCATGATCACCGGTAAAAATGGCATCAAGATGTCAAAGTCAAAGGGCAATGTGGTATCTCCCGATGAGCTGGTAGAGGACTATGGTTGCGATTCCTTAAGGCTATATGAGCTTTTTGTAGGTCCTCCCGAGTTGGATTCCGAGTGGGATGACAGGGGTATCGACGGAGTATACCGATTCCTGGCAAAGCTTTGGAAGCTGGTTGACGCTCACAAGGATGATGATATTAAGCCCTCGAAGGAGCTTATCCGTGAGAGGAACCTCCTCATCTATGACATTACCACACGTCTTGAGAGCTTTAGCTTGAATACTGTTGTATCAGGCTTTATGGAGCACTGCAACAATTTGACTGCATTAGCAAAAAATGGCGGCATCGATAAGGAGACACTGACTACATTTGCTGTACTTTTGGCTCCCTTTGCACCTCATATCGCTGAGGAGCTTTACGAGGTATTGGGACATGACACATCTGTCTTTGAAGCCGGCTGGCCCGCTTATGACAAGGCAGCCATGGAGGCGGATGAGATCGAGATCGGAGTGCAGGTATCCGGCAAGATGCGCGGTACCATCTCCATCCCCAAGGACTGCTCCAAGGATGAAGCCATTGCGGCAGCAAAGGAGATGCTGGGTGACAGGCTTACAGGAGAGATCATCAAGGAGATCTACGTTCCCGGTAAGATAGTAAATATTGTGGCAAAATAGAATATGAGAAGAATATTATCTTTATGTGTTATAGCTTTTCTGATCTTTGGACTATGCGCATGTTCCGGTGGTGAGGTTTCTTCAGTAGAGGACAAAACTTTGTCAGAGGCTTCCGAAGAAGTCACCCCGGATGCCGGGACCTCCGAAGGGGTCGATGCGGAGTCTTCAGAGGTCAACACTGTAGAGGCAAAGAAAAAAAAGAAGAAAAAAAAGAATAAGGGACAGGTACTGAAATATACTACAATAGACCCTGCTTCAAAGAGTAACACCAAATTGAGCTGGGGCTTCGGAGGACCGAGGGATGAATACAACAGACCCACTCCGGCGCTTACTGCACAGAGTAATTATGGCTCACTAAATGCAGATTTTATCATACCGACCCACAAAAAGAAGATCTACCTTACCTTTGATGAGGGGTATGAAAACGGGTATACCTCCCAGATCTTAGACACCCTAAAGGCAAAAAAGGTTAAGGCTGTATTTTTTGTAACAAAGCCCTATGCCGAGGCCAATGGTGATCTCGTAAAGAGGATGATAAAAGAGGGCCATATAGTGGGTAATCACTCAGTCCATCATCCTGCAGACGGGCTGCCTGCTCACAGTTTGGACTACCAGACCAATGAGGTGAAGGAGCTTCACAGTTATATCAAGGAAAACTTTGATTACGATATGTTCCTTTTCAGATACCCGGCGGGGATATATTCCGAGCAGTCTCTTGCGGTAGTTCAAAACTGTGGTTACCGCTCCGTGTTTTGGAGCTTTGCACACGCGGACTGGGATCCCGACAAGCAGCCTGATCCTACATCAGCCTTAAAAAAGCTTGAGGACAACCTGCATCCAGGAGCCATCTATCTTTTACATGCGGTTTCGGCTACAAATACACAGATACTGGGAAGCTTTATAGATGACGCCCGGGCAGAAGGATATACCTTAGGTTTCTATACGGATACAATACCGGGTGTTGGGAATTGACACAAAGGGATGAGCGTATGTTAGAAAATGAGAATTATTTTGCACCTGATAAGGCAGACTCTCCCTATAGGGACGGCATGGAGAATCTGGCGGATTATTTTGCTCTGATCGAGTGTATCGCCGACTGGTGTATCCTGTGGAGGGACGAAAGTGACGAGGACGAAAACCTCCCTCCAAGGGGTATCAGGATATCGGACAAGCCCGGTGAGTGCGCCGATGTCATAAGGAGCGTACCTTTCGCGGACAGGAAAAATCCCATACGGATCCCTGAGATCTCAAATGCATTAAAGTACGGGTTTGACCATATCATACGCCGCGAGATAGCCACTGAGGATAAGTCAATACTTAGAATGAGGAGCATCATTGACGCCTTTTTACTTACCAAAAGGCAGACTATGGTGCTGCTTTTGTTGTGTTCGGCAAGACGTGACGTCCATATGTTAGAGGCCTTTTCCTATTTTGGTGGAGACAAGACTACTTTAAAGAAGGGTGCGCTTTCCCTGGGACTTATCGATACCATACTGCATCTGGCTTTTGAATATGAGGAGGTGCAGGCTGAGGCCATAGCTGATCCGGACGGGAAGCTGATGCGCTACCTCATCAGCGTCTATGATGAGGGGGGCAGTACCCTGCATAAGCGACTTGAGGTTAATGATATCGTATACAGATATCTCATGTTTGGCAGGAAGGCACTTTTGGTAAAGCCGGTTTCAGATGAGAAAGGTGCGGCTGTTTACTATGAGGAGTTTGCCAAAAGGATCTCATCATACGAGAAGGATTATACAGGCCATGCCGGCAGTGTGTTCTGCTATATCAGATCAAAGGATCCGGATGATGTGACCCACGTTCTGACAAAGGTTTTTGCGGAGTATGAGATTCCTCTTTTCGCCATATCATCAGATGATATAAGAAGGAAAAGTCATGACCTTTTCTTTTCTCTTAGTATGGAGGGTTATCTGCGCAGAGCCAGAGTCCTTGTTACCATCAGCTCAGAAGAGGAAAAGGATAGTAAAAAGGCAGCGGACATCGGCGAAAAGCTGCTTTTTGCCATCGGTGTTTTGAAAAAACAGCTTCCTGAGATGAATACCGTCTATCTGACCGGCACTGAAAATATCCCCCCCTTGGAGCTTGACGCGAATGAGGTGCCTGCCGTGCTCGAGCTTGAGTTGCCCGATATTGATATGAGGGTGGACATGTGGAAGGATATGCTTAAAAAGCATGAGCTTAATGTGGCGGACGATATCGACATTATGGATATTGCTGATTGTCATGAGATCTCCTTCGGTCAGATCAAAAAGGTTGTCAGTCAGTGCGCATCAACACTCAGGATGACTCCGGACGCCGGGAAAACCATAAACAGACAAATTCTCCAGAAGTTCATATTTGCCCTGTCAACAGCGGATTTTGATTACCTGGCGACTCCTGTAGAGGCCAGGTACACCTGGGATGATATCTTTTTGGAAGAAAACCAAAAGAAGCATCTGAAATACGCCTGCGACAGGTATCGTCTGAGAAACCGTATCGGTGCCCAGTGGGAGATCAACAAAAAGAATGCCTATGGCAACGCGGTGATCATGCTGATGTACGGACCTCCCGGCACCGGCAAGACCATGGCTGCACAGGTGGTTGCTAACGAAGTGATGACTCCTTTATACAGGGTGGATGTATCCCAGATCTTTTCAAAATACATAGGAGAGACACAGAAGAATATCTCAAAGATTTTTGAAGAGGCTCAAAAGAGAAGCGTGGTGCTGTTTTTTGATGAGGCGGACGCCCTTTTTACAAGACGAACGGAGATAAAGGACTCTCATGACAAATATGCCAATTCCGACACCAGCTTCCTCTTGCAGAAGGTGGAGGAGTACAACGGCATTTCCATTCTTGCTACCAATAATTTTCAGAGCTTTGATCCGGCATTCATGCGGCGGCTTACTTACGTGATACGTTTTGAACGGCCTGATGAAAAGACCAGGAAAAAGATGTGGCACTCAATGATGTCCGAAAAGGTGCCGGTTGCAGCAGATGTGGATCTTGACTGGCTTGCTGAGCACTTTGACGAGTTGACCGGAAGCAACATCAAATCCATCATCATGACTGCATGCTATATGGCGGCCGGTGAGGGCAAAAAACTCACCATGAGGCATCTTTTACATTCAGTGCGTTTGGAATTCGATAAGCTGGGACGTCTGATGGATCCGGATGCATTTGGACAGTATGCCATGCTATTAATAGATTGAGTGTTGCAGTTTTGTTGCAATGGATGTTGTAGTGTTTTAGTATGTACCGGCAGTGTTTGTATTTTGGAATGTAATGAATATTGGGAGGTAAAGATATGTCAGATTTCATACTTGATCCAAAAAAATCATCCCTTAACGATCCGGAAGAGGATAGCGAGGATGTGCTCGAAAGCTTAGGCGACGAAAAGGACGACGCGTTTTCTTCCATGTCCGATGATCTTGGGGCAGAGGAGCCCCTTGAGGAACCTGAGCCCTATGTGGCACCGAAAAATAATGTTGCTGACAGGGATTATGTAAAAATTGAAAAATCTCTTGAGTTTATCGGTGAATTCAGTAATCTTGATGAGATCACCGGGAAAAAGGCATCCAAGGATGGTCTCATGACGAAGGTCACTAATTGTGCTACAAGATTTTATAAATTCCAAAGGGAAATGATAGACAGCAGATGGGACGAGAGGTACTTTGGAGAACCCGGAGCCAAGCTTGTAGGAGAAAAGATAGATGAAATGATAAATGCCTGTGATAATTATATCGCAAAAAAGCATCCCTGGTTTTCCAAGGGCAAGGCCAGAAAGGCAAAGGTAGAGGAACTAAAGGAAAATGCAAAGGTCATCCAAGAATACCCACAGGGAACGGTTTCCTTCTTTAGGATAGCGGGATCGGTAGAGGATTTTAACAACAATAATGAGATCACTACCCATGACACGGACAGGCTGATAAACGGAGGGGCAAAGCACGCCGGCTATCTGAATGACTTTACTAATAACAGGATGTCTCTCAGAACGGATGATTTTAATGATCGAGGTGCAATGACCATTGGCTACTCCCTGACACAGACCGGCGACGCGAAGGATGCTGATGATGCAAGGAGGATCGCGGGAGGTGCATTAGGTGGCGTAACATTCGGAACTAACTTGAGAAGCCAGCGTGAGGAAGGGAATCCGTTGGAAGATGAGTTCCTTAAATCCCAGAAGCCCAGCGGGGCTGAGGAAATGGAGAAGCTTTTTGATATACTTTTAAACGAAGATTTAAGCAAGTATAAATTCTATACTCTTGGGGATATGATGGATGATGATTTCGAGCACAAGCATCAGATAGTGACAATAGCTACAGAAATGCAGAGATATCCCACTGCCTACGCAGAGTTTATAATGACCGGTTTCCCGGGACTTAAGTTCAATACGCCCCAAAAGCTGGCCAAGGTCTATGCAAGGGTGGATCTTTTTATGATGATGTCAAATATATATACCGCACTGGCACGGCTTGCGGGCAATGAGGATATGAAGCTTATGAGGGGCCGTTCCATGGATCTTATGAAGTTGAAATTCGAAGAGGTGCAGGATCTTGCATTTTATTGGGCAGATCTAAGCTTTGGTGAGGATAGCAAGAAACAAAAAATGGCTCCTATCATCAAGAGTCTGGCTGATGTATTACAGGGTATGGACAGGGGTGGTTTCCGTCCCGGTGACGATGTTTCCAAATGGGAGTCAAAGTATTATTACGAGTGTAAGGAAAAACTAAAAGCGCTGGGGCTTGATTTTTCAAAAGCCAAAAAGAAATAATGGAAA
>CAMODS010000077.1 GCA_946611525.1 uncultured Lachnospiraceae bacterium
TATCAGCCTTCTCACCCTTATACATAGGATCCATAGGGAAGCCGTCCTCATCAAGGTTTGGCGTATCAAAAATGTCGGTCAGATAATTGGCGTGTTCGTTCAGTATCCATTTGATGTTCTCAAGCGCCTTGATCATTGTTGTAACTTCATCTGCGAGAGACACGATGGTGTCGATGTTTTCTGTGATGATCTCTGGGTGTAACATTTTTTGGCTCCTTTCTTTCTAACTTGTTTGCGACTCTTTTGGCATTGATTGAGATTGCAATGAGCAGATCCCTTAGTTCTTCCTGCTCTTTTGTCATGGGATACCTCCTTCCCGAGGGCTGCCGTGTTGTTGTCCCCCTCTACTAATAAAAATGGTCTACAACCCGAAAACTAAACCTGCCTTATGAAATTTTTTGATGGGGCCTTTTATATATAAAAAGGAAGCTTTGCGATTGGATGAGAATTTTATGATTCGGAGGTTTAGTTTTTGCCTTCTGCACCATTTTTATTAGTAGGAGGGTAGCTCCGGCAGCCCTTACTAATAAGAATAAGGAGGCAGCAGATGAAAACAGTTTATGTAGCATCAGCGTACTCTGGGGACATGGAGACGAATGTCGAAAAGACGAAGGCTTACAGCAGATTCGTCATAAGGCAGGGAGCCGTACCCATCAATCCCATCCTCAATCTCCACGGAGTGCTGTCGGAGGAGACAGACCGTAGGAAAGCCATGAACATCGATCTTCATTTATTGAAGCTGGCTGATGAGGTATGGGCTTTCGGTGATCCAACACCCGGGATGCAGGTGGAACTTCTGGAGGCTAATGCGCTGGGTAAGAAGGTCAGGTTTTATAAGAAGGAGGATGCGTATGCAATTTGACCTGTACACTGCGGATACTTGTGGAGATGAAAAGAATTCCTTGTATCCGCACAAAAGAACAATTACGGATGCCAAAACTCTGTCAGAGGCCGTAGCTTTCGATAATGCCTGTGGCAAGTTTAAGAATAACCACAGGAGCCTTGATGACTTCATTAGTTGTAACTGCATCATGATGGATATTGATAATGATGAAAGCGATGATCCCGATGAATGGGTGGCACCGGAAAGAGTCTCGAAAGATATGGAGGATGTCCAGCTTTTCGTTGTACCGAGCCGTAATAACATGAAAATCAAAAATGGCAAGGCTGCCCGTCCGAAGATGCACGTAGGCTTCCCGGTTGATGAAATGACGGAGGCATCAGAGGTGGGCAGGCTTAAAAGGGCTATCAGGGCAAGGTTTCCTTATTTTGACGGTAACGCACTGGACGCTTCAAGGTTATTTTACGGTGCGCCATGCAGAGAGGATGAAGTGCTGTGGCAGGACGGTTTCATGGATATAACGGAGATCGTGGATTTAGATGATGAGGCCAAGGATAACTATGTTCCGCTTGCTGTTATACCCGAGGGACAGCGTAACAATACATTATCAAGGTTTGCGGCGAGGGTGCTGAAACGCTACGGCAACACAGAAAAAGCTCTTGACCTTTTTAAGGAAGAAGCCAAAAAGTGTGATCCTCCTATGGGTAACCGGGAGCTTAAGACTATTTATTCATCAGCCATCAAGTTCTATGAAGGCAAAGTAAAGACATCTAAAGGCTATCGTGATCCGGCAGACTATAACCTTGGTGGCGAGGCAGGATACCTTAAGCCTGATGACTATACCGATGTCGGTGAGGCAAAGGTATTCGTCAGGGAATTTGGTGATGAAATCATCAGCACCACAGCCACAGGGTTTTTAAGGTATGACGGTATGGTTTGGAATGAGTCAGAGGAACAAGCCATACTGGCATTTACAGAGTTCTTGGATTTACAGCTTGTTGACTCCATGGAGCTCATAGCTGAAAAGAAGCAGGCCTGTATTGATGCAGGTATTGAAGGTGAGCCGGACTCACTCACCAAAGGTAAGATCGGTAACCTTACTGGCTCGCAGGCAGATGCTTATGCGCAGTACCTTGATGCTAAGAGATATTATACCTGCGTTATTAAACACAGGGACATGAGAAACCTCAGTGCGGCATTAAAGCACGTTAAGGCCCAGGTCAGCATTGACGTAAACAAGCTGGATGCTAACCCCTATCTTCTTAACACTCCGGCAGGGACACTTGATCTTAGGAAGGGACTCTCAAGCCTTCGTGAACACAGAGCAGAGGACTACATCACGAAGATCACCAAGGCATCACCCTCCGATGAAGGTATGGATATCTGGCTGGATCAGATAGATAAGACCTTCCGCAGTAACGCTGACACCATCAAATATGTACAGCTTGTATTTGGTGAGATGGTGTTTGGCGAGGTTGAAAATGAACACCTTTATATAGCCCATGGCGGTGGCAGGAACGGGAAGTCCACTATTTGTAACTCCTGTGCGGCTATCCTTGGAAGCTATTCCGGCCTCATATCGGCAGAGGCACTGACACAAAATGCCAAGAGGAATGTCATGCCGGAGATAGCAGAGATCAAGGGCAAGCGTGTGATTATAGCCTCAGAGCTTGAAGAGAATCAAAGCCTGTCCACCTCGGTAATCAAGAAGCTGTGCAGTACTGACCCTATAAGGGGTGAGAAGAAGTATGAGAGGCCTTTTGACTTCCTTCCGACACATTCGGTGCTTCTGTTTACTAACCATCTGCCGAGAGTAGGAGCTTTGGACGAGGGTACATGGCGCAGGCTTATCGTCATTCCATTCTTCGCAAAGTTCGAGGGTAAGAATGACATCAGAAACTATACCAAGGTCTTAAAAGAGAAGGCTGGCGGAGCCATTCTGTCATGGATCGTAGAGGGCGCCAAGGCAGCCTATGAGATAGGTTTTGCTATCAAGGAGCCGGATGAGGTAAAAGATGCTATCGGCAAGTACCGTCAGGACAATGACTGGCTGGCGGAGTTTATTGATGATTACTGTGAGGTTGGAGACACTTTCGAGCAGCCGTCAGGAGCTTTTTATGACTTCTTCAGCAAGGTTTATCAGAGGTACAGTTTGAGGAATAAGGACTCGGCTACATTTTATTCGGCTTTGGAGACTAAAGGTTTCAGGCGTAAGAAAACATCAAAAGGACACCTCATTGTAGGGGTAAGGCTTGTTGAGGAGAAGAAGAAAAACCTTGATGAGATGTTCCCGGATGATGACTTTTTAGAGTGACACCCTTTTTCACCAATTTTAACGAAATGATAGAATGTTGAATTTAAGCCATTTGTGACACCCATGACACCCTTTTCCTTAGAAGTCTAAAAGAAAAAATTTATAAAAAATCTATATATAAAAGGTATAGCAAAAGGGTGCCATGGGTGTCACTCCTCATAACATTGATGGGAGTGATGAGATGCAGGAACGTGAGATTGAAAGGACTCTGGTGAAAAGAACAAAAGCCCGTGGTGGTATATGTTTGAAGTGGGTGTCTCCCGGCTTTGCCGGAGTGCCGGACAGGATAGTGCTGTTTCCATTGGCGAGGATAGGCTTTGTTGAGCTTAAGGCACCGGGTGAGGTGCCAAGGCCACTCCAGGTATCAAGGCATAAGTTATTGCGGAGGCTTGGCTTCAAGGTCTATGTCATTGATGGGACAGAACAGATAGAGGAGGTGCTGGATGAAATACAAGCCTCATAAGTATCAGCAGTATGCAGCACAGTTTATTATTGCCAATCCTATCGTAGCCTTATTTCTTGATATGGGACTTGGCAAGACCTCGACCACGTTATCAGCACTTGATGAGCTAATGTACGACTACTTCGAGATTGGGAAAGTCCTGATAATAGCACCCTTAAGGGTGGCGAAGAACACATGGCCTGATGAGATAGCAAAGTGGGACGGGTTTAAGTTTTTCACATACTCCGTGGTTGTCGGTACGGAAAAGGAGAGGCTTAAGGCTTTGGAAAAGAAGGTGTCCCTTTACATCATAAACCGTGAAAATGTCCCGTGGCTCGTTGAAAAAAGTGGTATGCCTTTTGACTTCGACATGATTGTAGTGGACGAACTCAGCAGTTTCAAGAACTGGCAGAGTAAGCGCTTTAAGTCTCTTATGAAGGTCAGACCAAAGGTCAAGAGGCTTGTAGGTTTGACGGGGACTCCGACAGGCTCGGCTGGATATATGGACTTATTCGCACAGTTCAAGCTACTCGACATGGGACAGAGGCTCGGAAGGCTGATAGGACAGTATCGTACCTGGTATTTCCGTCCGCTGGCCACTAATGGGAACATTGTTTACAGTTATGGCTTATTGCCGGGAGCAGACGAAATGATAAATAAAAAGATTGAGGACATCACAATAAGCATGAAGGCAGAGGATTATCTTGATATGCCGGAACTTTTGCCTGTCATATTCCCCGTTGAGTTATCGGAGAAGGAGCGCAAAGCCTATGACGGGCTAAAGAAGGACTATATCTTCGAGAATGAGGCAGGGGAGGTTACGGCTGCAAATGCAGCGGCTCTGTCCGGGAAGCTCTGCCAGCTTGCCAACGGCACCCTGTACCTTGATGACGAAAGCGTTTGCGTGGTACACGACAGGAAGCTGGATGCTTTGGAGGACATCATAGAGTCCATGGTGGGAAAGCCCCTGATGGTGGTCTATTGGTACAGGCACGATAAGGAGAGGATCATGGAGAGACTTAGGACGATGAAAGTCAGATTCGAGTGCCTCGATACGGATGAGAGCATTAAGCACTGGAACAGCGGAGAGCTTCCCGTGTGCCTTTGCCATCCGGCATCATCCGGGCATGGCCTTAACCTTCAGGAGTCTGGCTGCAACACGATGGTGTTCTTTTCTACACCGTGGAGCCTTGAACTTTATCAGCAGACCGTGGCAAGGCTGTATCGACAGGGACAGCAGAGCAAGACTGTGACCGTGGTGCATATCGCGGCAAAGGACACCATCGATATGAAGATCATGCAGGCCCTCCATGAGAAGACCATGACACAGGAGAAGCTCATCGAGGCCGTAAGGGCGGAGGTAGGTTATGACTGATTATGACGAGTTCGGACTGGAGCAGCTTTGTAATGCCATAATTGTAAGGGCTGCACAGGATTATCGGAAAGCGTCAAAAAAAGCCAATTCCCGTGGGGAGATAAAGAGCATCGAGAGGTTTTTTAGGTCAAAGTGGTTTACCTTACTAACCTCGGTAGATGGCGAGTACATTTTGAATTGTCTTAAAGAGGAGGTACGGGAAGTATGACAGCAAAGGAGTTTTTATCACAGGGATATAAAATAAACTTGTCGATTGAGGCGAGAAAGAAACAGATAGAAGAACTGAGAAGCATAATGTTTGGCGGAGGTCTGAGATACTCCGATACTCCCGGCAATCCCAATAAGGGAGAGTCGGGTATGGAGAATAAACTTGTAAAGGTACTGGATATGGAGAGAAAGGTGGATCAAGACATAGATAGGCTTATTACCATGAAAGATGATATTTTAAATTCCATAGAGAATGTTTTGGATCCGCAGGAAAGAGCACTGTTGTCCCTCCGCTATATTAAAATGCTTTCATGGGAGAAGGTGGCACAGGAAATGGGATGCTCCCTCCGTAATGTTCATAATATACATGGGAGAGCCATTGATGATGTAGTAGTTCCAGAAAAATATTTGTAACTTGCCGGGATATGCACATAATTTCATCTTGTTTCTACGGGTTGACATGTTATAATGTAAATGTGAAAAAAATGTAAGAAGCCAATGAGGAGAAAACGAAATGACAAAAAAGATATCCTTTGTTTTAGTAATGTGTATGATGTTAACGCTGTTTGCCGGGATTGGAGTTCAGGCAGCGAGTAATGTTGACATCGCAGATGGTAAGTACCCAGGTTACTTCAAAGATGTTTATGGAAACAAAACAGACAGTAATTTGGAGATTGACCAAGACGATGACGATGATGATGACGATGAGTGCGAGGCAGAGATTAGTGTATTAAGGCTTTGCAGTATGGATGATCTGAACGTGACCTCAAAGAATGGCAAGATCATAGTAAAGGGTCTCGATCCCAATGGTGAAAGGATAGTACTGAAAGGAAAGATTAAAAACAAAAAGCTGGTGCTAAAGATAACAAAGACAACCTGGATGTACTTCAACAAAGGTGACAAGTTCGTATTCAAAATAAAATAGCTTTTAAGCCTCACATTTGTGGGGCTTTTTTATTGGAGGTGACCACCATGCCTTACAAACCGAAAAAGCAATGTGGCTACCCCGGATGTCCGAGGTTGACTCATGGCAAGTACTGTGAGGAACATGAGCACGTGATGAATAAGAGGTACGAGAAGTATGAGCGTGATCCGGCCACCAAGAAGAACTACGGTAGCCAATGGCGAAAGGTACGCAAGGCCTATGTAGAGGCGCATCCCTTCTGCGAACTGTGTTTTGAAGAGGGAGTCATGACACCGACAGAACACGTGCATCATAAGAAGCCCATCGCAGAGGGAGGAGATCCGTTTTCTTTTGAGAATTTACAATCCTTGTGCCGCCAGCATCACTCAA
>CAMODS010000078.1 GCA_946611525.1 uncultured Lachnospiraceae bacterium
GGCTGATGGTAGCGGTGGACGCACCTGTGGCATCCGCTATCTCCTGATAAGTATTTTCATTTTGCAGCATATGGGCTACCGCAAAGCGCTGGGATATGGCAGAAAGCTCTCCCACAGTGCACAGATCCTCAAAAAAGAGATACGCCTCATCCCTGTCCTTTAATGTCAAAATGCCATCGAGCAAAAGATCCATGGCTGGTGTGTGTAAGTTCTTGCTCATAAAATGATCACGCCCCTTTGTCTTGCATATTCTATATCCTCATCAGGCCATACCGAGACCTGAACCTCTCCAATGTGACATTTTCTAAGGAAAAACATACAGATACGGCTCTGTCCAATTCCCCCTCCGATGGTATAGGGAAGGCGCTTTTCCAAGATCGCCTTTTGGAATTCCAGCTTTTCTCTCTCCGGACATCCCGCCTTTATAAGCTGCTCATGAAGGGAGTCCTCATCCACTCTGATACCCATGGAAGAAAGCTCAAGTGCTATATCCAAAACCGGATAATACACTATGATGTCTCCGTTTAACTGCCAGTCATCATAGTCCGGTGCACGACCGTCATGCTTTTCGCCGTTGGAAAGCAGATCTCCTATCTGCTTAACAAAAATGGCACCGTACTCCTTTGCCGCAAGGTACTCACGTTCCTTTACGTCCTTGTCGGGATAGCGATCCAAAAGCTCCTGTGAAGTAACAAAGGTGATCTGCTCCGGAAGGATACACTCAACATAGTCAAGCTTGTTTGATACGTATTTTTCCGTTACACGTAAAGCATCATAAACAGCTTTAACCGTATTTTCAAGAGTCTCGTTGTTGCGGTCCTCTTTCTCAATTATCTTTTCCCAGTCCCACTGGTCCACATACAGCGAGTGGATGTTATCCGTGTCCTCATCCCTGCGGATAGCATTCATGTCAGTATAGAGTCCCTGGCCCGTCCTGAATCCATAGCGGCCAAGAGCCTGACGTTTCCATTTTGCAAGTGAGTGGACTACCTCTACCTGTCTGTCACCCTGCTCCTTTATGCCAAAGCTTACAGGGCGCTCCACACCGTTTAGGTTGTCGTTTAGACCTGATTCCGGTGTCACAAAAAGTGGTGCTGAGACCCTGCGGAGATTCAGTTCCGCTGTCAGTACCTGTTGAAAGAAGTCCTTTACCATCTTTATGGCCTTCTGGGTCTGCCAGAGATCCAGCTCGGGTTTATAGTTGTCCGGTATATAAATCTTACTCATTATCCTCTCCTAATAAGATTCTTCGCTTCGCTCAGAATGACTGCGTTGTCATCCTGAACGCAGTGAAGGATCCTTTTATAACTCGCAATTCCCTACAGTACGAGGGAATGGAATAACGTCACGGATGTTGCCCATGCCGGTCAGGTACATCACACAGCGCTCAAAGCCGAGGCCGAAACCTGCGTGGCGGGTGGAGCCCCAGCGGCGGAGATCCAGATAGAAGCCATAGTCCTCCTCCTTAAGTCCCAGCTCTGCCATGCGTGCGGAAAGCTTTTCGTAGTCATCCTCACGCTGGCTGCCGCCGATGATCTCCCCGATACCGGGAACCAGGCAATCCATGGCTGCAACAGTCTTACCATCGTCGTTTTGCTTCATATAAAATGCCTTGATCTCCTTGGGATAATCGGTGACAAAAACGGGGCGCTTGAAGATCTGCTCCGTCAGGTACCTCTCATGCTCGGTCTGAAGATCACTGCCCCAGTGTACGGGGTAGTCAAACTTATCATTGTGCTTTTCAAGCTCTGCAATGGCATCCGTATAGGTAATGCGTCCAAAATCGGAAGATGCCACATGCTGTAATCTCTCAATAAGTCCCTTGTCGATGAACTGGTTGAAAAAAGCCATCTCTTCGGGAGCATGCTCCAATACATAATTGATGATGAACTTTATCATATCCTCCGCTATGGTCATATCATCCTCGAGATCACAGAAAGCCATCTCCGGCTCTATCATCCAAAACTCAGCCGCATGACGGGTGGTGTTGGAATTTTCTGCCCTGAAGGTAGGTCCAAAGGTATAGATGTTTTTGAAGGCCTGTGCAAAGGTCTCACCATTTAACTGACCTGATACGGTAAGATTTGTGGACTTTCCGAAAAAGTCCTTGCTGTAATCTATGGCTCCGTCCTCAGTCCTGGGGGGCTCTGCCGCATCCATAGTAGTGACTCTGAACATCTCTCCCGCTCCCTCAGCATCGCTTCCTGTGATGATGGGGGTATGGGCATATACAAAGTTTCTGTCCTGGAAAAACTTGTGGATGGCATAGGCACACAGTGATCTCACCCTGAAAACCGCTTCAAAGGTGTTGGTCCTGGGTCTCAGATGTGTCACTGTCCTGAGATACTCCATGGTATGTCGCTTGGGCTGGATGGGATACTTCTCATCGGATACGCCCTCGATCTCCACTGACTTTGCCTGGATCTCAAAGGGCTGCTTTGCCTCAGGTGTCAGTGTAACCTCTCCGGTGACTATGACCGCTGCGCCGACATTGAGTGCTGCCACCTCGGAAAAGTTTTCCATGGTGTCATGATAGACTGCCTGCACGGGGTTTTGATAAGTACCGTCATTTATTACCAAAAAGCCAAAATTCTTGTTGTCACGGTTTGTGCGTATCCAGCCTCCAAGCCTTACGCTTTTTCCTGCAAACTCATCTGTTCTTTCAAACAGATCCCTTACGTCTACCATTTTTTCTCTCATTTTCAACACTCCTTCTTTTAGATCAAGATTCTTCGCTTCGCTCAGAATGACAACAGCAAAAATGCCTCTGTCATTCCGGATGCGCAGCCCGAAGAATCTTCAATCCTGTCATAGTTTAATTCATTAAAGCGCAAAAGTCAACCTGACTTACATGGCCACTGTTCCAACCACAGTCTTCTGATACTCAGATGCCACAGAAAGCATCTTGTCCACATCCTTTATAAGTGTGGCTCTCGGCATCATGCAGATAACATAGTTGTCATTTCCGCTCATCTTTTCTTCAGCCAGATCCGTAAGCTTTTCCCCGTCCCAGAGATCCACATAAGATACGGTGATGCCATCCTTTTGCACCTTATCCATAAGAGCCTTTATCATCTCCTTGCTCTCGGCATCGGATGATATAAAAGTAAGCTCATTCTTTTCGTGATACTTTGCATAGATGCTTATCCTCTCGGCAGTGTCATTCAAAAGCTCCTCCACACTCTTGTCCCTGTGGTAAAGGTTTTTGAAAACAAGTCTGTCGCACATAAAGCCCATCCTCTTTGTCTCAGAATGGATGCAGCCAAAGCTTTTGATCCCAAGCATATCTGAAAGTTCAAGTCCTGTCCTAATAACGGGAACAAGGATAAGGATCAAAAGGTAGATGCCTCCGTAAACAAAGATACCTGCCAAAAGACCGATGAGGGCGTATTTCTTACTAAAGCCAGGCTTTTCGATGCTTTCAGGAACATCGCTTTGTGTCTCCTCTCCCTCTGCTGCTTCTTCTGTTTCTTCAACTTCATCCTGAGACAAAAGCTCATATATCTGCTTTTGGTCATCACTAAGTGCATTTACTGCCGCATCAAGATTGGTACGCAAAGTGATAAGCTCAGACCTTCCGTTGTTTTGAGTGGTAAAAAGACCTGTATCAGTGTATGTGATCTCCTGATCCGAAGCAAGTTCAAGAGAATGTTCGCCAAGTTTGGAAGAAACAAACTCATGCCTGCCCTCCATATACTTTCTGACCGTAGAGGTGATGGCATCTGCATCCGCATTCATATCGGGAAGGATGACTCTGATAACAAAAACTATGGTACCCTGCTCTGTAGTTCCGATCAGCCTGCCACCTACTGACACTTTTCCGTCATCAGTGGTATTTTTAATACTAACAAGCTCCCTTACGTACTCGGGTTTGGTCTTTGTTTTAAGAGACTTGTTCATGGTGTCCGTAAGAGCCTCTATCAACACGTCATCGTCGGTGGAAAGGTAATACATATCCGTCAATGCACCTAAGTTTTGGGCACTTCCGCCTACGGTGTATATGTATTCCATGCACCTCATATTCTCAGGATCCATATTCATAAGAAGGGATTCGGACATGTACTCCTTTTTCTTTTCAAAAATACCGTACTGGATCAGGGCGCTGTCCACAGCATTTTTCTCACTCTCCTCCATATTTTCAAAGAGGCTGTCCACATCCACATTTTCACTTGAAGATGCATTCTTTGCCTTTTCCTCCAGCTCCTTTTTGGCAGTGACAGCTGCATTGTAGGCCTTCATCTCGCGCATGTACATAACACCCGGAGTGGCAAGGCCAAATATAAGCATCACAACAATGATAGCCTTCCACTGCAGCAGCAGATCCTTCATCACCTGGATCAGATCGATCTCAAGTTCCTGTGACAATGTGTTGTTGTTGTTCATTTTAGTTCCCTTCCTTTTTAATCATTTCCTGTCCCTTTACCAGACACGCCAGGGCTATGCCAAAGCCTGCCCAGTCTATGGGTGATGAGCATATGTTTGAATCATTGGTAAGCCACGCTATCATGACACCGATCACTAAAGCGATGGAAGCTAAGGTTAGTCCTCTCCAAAAGCCTCCTCTCTTCCATGAAGGATCATCTGTGGGTGTGCCAATGACCTTTAAAAGTCCCAATACCACCCAAAGCAAAAATACCACCAAAGCCAACGTTCCCAAAAGGCCGTTTTCAATCCACTGCTGTACATAGAAACAGTGAGGCTTTACGTCCAGTGAGTGGTAGGTCTCTGTCAGATAATCGTTCTGGGGATATACCAGCACGAAGGTGTTGGAGCCTGCTCCCAAAAAGATGCTTTCCTTAAGCTTTGGCAGGGAATAATTGTAAATATGTCCACGACCGTGGAAAAAGCTTTCCTTAAATACCCTGTCATACTCCACATCATTGGGGAAGTCGATAAGCAGTCCCCTGAAGTTTTTGTACTTAAAGCCCTCTTCGGACTTGTCAAAGTTCCAGCTTATCCCGGCACCGGAGACAGACAGGCCATGATATGCCTCAGCCGTCATCTCTCCCGTCACCTCATCATAGGTGGGATCTGCATAATACCCGGATACAGTGATCACGTAGTTTGGATCATCCTCCCTGACAGAGTACCAGGTGATATTGGTCTCATCTGCGGGGTAAACCGTGATACCCTCCATATTGTCACAGGTAAGCGAAGCCACCGGTGTATGGGTAACTACGGTCTCGCCCGTATCGGGGTTTTCATAGGATCCATCCACCAGCTCCATGGTGGCATGATAGGTGTACTCAGTACCCTTGTAGTCCACCACAAACTCAACCTCGTTGGGCTTGTTGTAAAGATTTTTGACATAGAAGTCCTTGTATGGATCCTCCGTCTCACGAAGGGCGGAACGTAAGGAATTGCCTATGCCCGTATTCGTAAACGAAAGGCCTATGACAGCCCCCACAAAAATCACGCCGGCGATCACAAATAAAAACATCTGCTTTTTTTCTGTAATAAAGTCGCCAAAGATCATGATGATACCTATGGCAATGAGTACAAACACTCCGGTGGTCCTGCCACTGCCGTAAAGCCCGAGTATCAAAAACCCAAGGACTAATCCGCAATAGATCCTCTCTAAGGTGTATCGTCTCATCTCAAACTTTTCGCTCTTTCCCGAAAGAGCCAAAGTTGCCGCATCCGCCGGCTTTTTTACCCCGAAAAATGCTGCTGCAGCTACAGGTATGGCTGCCGCAAAATACATGGGTAAAAAGTCGGGATTGTACAAAGTGCCGTAAGCAGCATCTCCCATACCGGTGGTCATGGTATCCATCTGGGGCCAGTATGCCGGAGACAGATAGAGATATTTTGCAAAATGGGTATCGATAAAATCCTTACCCCAATGCTGGAAAATACATATGACTCCTTCTATAAGAAGTCCGGGAGATGCAATATGCCAGAAATACATAAAGTCATCCATATCCCGCATCTGCCTGAAAATATAAATGGCAGTAAATACATACATAAGCACCACGGGAACAGACTCAAACATCTCAAATGATCCACCCCATGCAAATACCTTGTACTTTGAAAAAAGACCGGAAAGCAAAACTCCTGCAAAATAAACATAAAGCGGGACCATCACTTTGTGGAACTTAAATTTTTCTCCCTGGATGAGCCTGTATAAAAAGAACATGGCCAGCATGATGAAGCCTAAGATAAGTATCACAAACATCTTTGACGCCATATACACATCCACTACCTGTCCGTCATCAAACCACTCAAACTGGGACATACCCGGATCATACTGGTAAGTGCGCATGATAAGGGGCACCCAGCCAAACATGATGGCTGCCGGGATCAGCATCCAGCGACCGGTAGCCGGGCGTTCCGATGGTTTTTTATATACATTTGACGTCGGTTTTACATTAGTCTTTTTTGCTGTTTTTGAGCTCAT
>CAMODS010000079.1 GCA_946611525.1 uncultured Lachnospiraceae bacterium
CCCACGTATCCAGCTTGGAAGGCTGGTGTTCTACCATTGAACTACACCCGCACGCCACGGATATTTATTATATATACTCTGTGCCTAAATGTCAAGTCATTTATTATAATTTCTGCAATTCATTTTTTTGCGATATCAGGTCCTTCACAACCTCACCGGCTATCATCAGCCCCGCTACCGAGGGCACAAAGGCACAGCTGGCCGGAAAATCAGCATCCGGCTTTTTGGGCTCCTCCTCGGAATACACCACCTTCAGCTCCCCGATGCCCCGTTTTTTAAGCTCACGCCTCATGACCCGGGCAAGGGGGCATATCTTTGTATCATATATATCAGCCACACGAAAAGCCCCGGCATCTGTCTTGTTACCTGCACCCATGGCAGATATGACGGGCACACCGGCCTCTTTTGAACGGCGTATGATCTCAAGCTTTGCGGTGACGGTATCCACCGCATCTATCACATAGTCATAGGTTGTAAAATCAAAGTCCGATGCATTCTCCGGCAAGAAAAAGCACTCCCTGGCATTTACCAGAACATCCGGATTGATATCCTCAAGCCTGGACTTCATGACAGAGACCTTGGGCTGGCCTATGTTGCTGTGAAGGGCAATGATCTGTCTGTTGATATTTGTCACATCCACCACGTCCCGGTCTATGATGTCAAAGTGTCCCACACCACTTCTGGCTAAAGCCTCGCAGGCATATCCGCCCACTCCACCTATGCCAAATATCGCAACATAAGATGAGGCGAGCTTTTGCACCGCCTCATCTCCTAAAAGTAACTTTGTCCTGTCTAAAAACTCTGCCATATCAATCCTTAAAGAACTGCATCTCCTCTATCAGATTATCTGAAATGCGACGAAGGGCATCTGCCGACTCCGCAAGGGTATTGACCGTAGCATTGAGCTCCTCCATGGAGGCCGAGGTTTCCTCGGTGGAAGCTGCGTTCTGTTGTGAAATAGCCGAAAGTGAATTCATGGCATCCACGATCACATCCTTGCTGGCATTACATGCATCCGCATCACTCGTGATCTGATCAACTCCTGCAACCGTGGTCTCAATACCGGCAATGAGCTTTTCAATACTCTCCACAGTGTTGGAAATGATCTCAAGCTGTTCCTCTGTGCTCTTTTTAACTTCATCAGCCTGATGTACAGCCTCCTGAGATTCCGAAAGCAATCTGTCCATCTCCTGACGGATCTCTCCGGCAGATCTTGCCGAATCATCAGCCAGCTTTCCAATCTCCTCTGCAACTACGGCAAAGCCGCGGCCAGCCTCACCTGCACGAGCCGCCTCTATGGAAGCATTGAGTGCCAGCAGTGAAGTCTGTGAAGAAATGGAGTCGATGGCAGCAACCTTCTCATTGATAAGTTCAACTGCCTTCTGGGTAGCCCCGATCTTCTCAGAGATGAGCTCGATGGCATTACTCATATCATGTGAAGACTTGGTCAGTCTCTCCAGCTCCTTTGATGACTCCTTGGAATCTGTATTCATGATGCCGGCTGTATCCGCAAGGGAAGCGCCGTTGTTGGTAACATTTGCAATGTTGTCGCTGATACGTCCTGTGTTTTCGGATGCACTCTGGATCTCGTCTGCCTGCTGAGTTGCACCGCTGGCAATATCCTGAACTGCATTGCTCACATCATCCGCCGTCTGTGAGATCTGGTCAGCTGTATCAGCCAGATCCGTGGATGAATTTCCTACCTTGGTAGCTGAATCCTTGATGTCTGCCACGATGGAACGAAGTCTGTCAATGACAGCATTGGTATTTTTGATCATGCTGCCAAACTCATCCTTGCGGTTGCCATACTTGTCTATGGTTACAAAACGTCCGTCGGAAAGCTGGGATAATGTATCATTGATAGCCTTGACGGGCTTCGTAAATGACTGTGCTATCATGTAAGCAATAACAATGCCGGCTGCCAAAAACAGTATGCCCATACCTATGAGAAGATACATGACCTTTCGTGCTTCCCTGAGTGCCACCTCTTCTACTCTGCAAGAGGCAACTACCCAGCCCGTGTTGGGCTCTTTCTCCCAGGATACCATCCATTTATCCTTGCCATAGATGGTTTCATAGCTTCCGGTAAGTGTATCGCCTCTGGAATCAGTATAGAAAGGATTCTCAGCCTGGGACTCACCGTTTTCAGGATCGATCTCGTGACCGGAATGTGCGATAACATCACCATTCCTGTCAACCATAACGATCTCCTGCCTTTCCTCTGTAACCTTTCCGGCAAGAGACTCATGGAATACAGACAGATCGTAGTTTCTCTGAACTATACCGATGGTCTTGTTGCCTGCCGCATTGTAGATAGGCACTGCAAAGGTAACGATCCTGGCTCCCGTTGTCTTTGATACATTGATATCCGAAACATATATCTTACCTGACATAGCCTGTGTGAAATACTCTCTCTCGGATACATCCACCAGATCACCCTTGGCACGCAAAAGCTGCATGCCCTTGGGCCCCGTGATAACAGTGGTATTGCCATCACCGAGCATCTCATCTAAAGCTATAAGCTGTTTTTTAACCTGGGTCTGAAGTGTGAGGTCGTTTCCGTTTTTCATAACGAAATCGACTGTTGACGGAGAATTGGCCAGAGTCTGTATGCTCTTAACACTCTCCTCGAGGGTCACAAAGATCTCTCCCTCGATAATACTCGCCTCAGCTTTGTTGAGGGCGATGGCATTTTCCTTGCCCTCCCTCATAGTGTTGTAAGAACTGACGATCACGGATATAAGAAGTGGAACGATCACCAGAGCACCCATGATAAATATCAGTTTAAACTTGATACTGTCCTTAAGTGCAATTCCGCTTTCTTTTCTGTCCTTGATCTCGTTTCTTGCCTCTTCCTTTTTTGCTTTGATCTTGTCTTTTTTATCCATGATTACCCCCTTAATTTTTAGTTCGTTATCTTATGCCGGGGTAAATTTTATGCCCGGTATCGATAGCTAATTTAAAGTATATCACTATATAATTTGAAAAGCCATATGAAAATCACCCTGCAATGTGGATATCACTGCGTCCGTGTTTCTTCACCTCGTAAAGCGCGTTATCAGCAAATTTAAACAGCCTCTCGGCATCCATGCTGGATCTTCCAAAGGCCATACCGGCGCTTACCGAAACAGCGGGTACCCCCTTTGCAGGTTTTGAAAGCTTCTCGTTCATCTTTTTGATCTTTTTTTCCACCATCGATCTTGTTGCGCCGTCGGTGTGCACCAGGATCACCGCAAACTCGTCTCCTCCAATCCTGCAGCAATAACCATAGCTTCTAAAGGACTTCATCAGCATATCCGAAACCCTGACAAGCTCACGATCACCTACATCATGACCACAATTGTCGTTGACCTGCTTGAAATTGTCCAGATCCACAAGTAAAAGTGCTGAGGACTCTATATCAATATTTGACATCAAAAGATCATAGCCCCGGCGGTTAAACATCCCGGTAAGCTTGTCATGTGATGCATCATATTCCAACTTCTTTTGATTCTCAACATTGGTATAATATGTGAGATTGTAGGTCTTTGCCAAAAATCTCACCTCGTGGGCACCCTTTACAGGAGCAGGTTTGCCCTCACGGATGATCTCCACCATTTTCATAAGGGGATTGATTACCAAGATGGTTGAGGCAATAACTATTCCCAGCATGATGGCGATCAAAAGCTCCGTTAAAACATGCTCCAGATAAACCTGGCTGTTTAGACTATCAGCCAGTTCAGTCTGTTCCTTACCCATACTTTCTGCTATCTCAGTCAGGCATTTTTGCATATTACCGGAGATATACTCCTTTTTACTCCGATAGGTATTGTCAAAAAGCATGTTGATGGCTTCCTGCCGTTTTTCTTCAGCGGACTTTTCCTGGTCCCTCCTGGAAAGCTCGATACTGGAAGGAATGTCAGGGAACTGTGAACGGTTGATCCCGCAGTAATCCAGGGTTAAAAGAGCGGAATAATACTCCACACTCATAAGATCAAGGGAACCCATCATGGCCTCGTTTAAGCTTTCGAACGCCACGGTCTCACCCTCATATTTTCTAATGGTCTCAAGCGCTTTTTCACGGCGCTTAGTCTCATTGGCTTCCCTGAAATAATTTTCCAGATAGCCGGTTTCTCCCGTTACCGCAAAGCAGCGTATCTGCTCAGTCAAATAGTCCGATGCAAGCTGCATATCATAAGCACTCTGCCGAAGCTCCACCACTTGCTGGGTGATGTCGTGGGTCTCATTATAAAGATCGGATGTCTTTTTCATGGTCACAAACATAACTGCCGTGATAATAAGTGCCAATAAGAAAAGAATGATGTTAAAGTTTCTTAGGGATATCCCTCTTCTTGTTTTTCTTTTTGTCTTATCGTCCATTTTCCTGCCAATCACTTTCGGTCCATACGGTTGATGCCTATCATCAGCTTGTCTCCATGTTCTTCTGCTACACGTACTGCTTTAAGCTTCACCGACACCGGAGCCTCATCCATCAACAGATGGTAATACATCGAAAACGATCCGTTTGTGTCGATCTGTTTTAAAATATTTTCTTTTGTAAATGACTCTACAAAGCCGGGCAGATCTCCCGGGATCACCACCCTCTTTATATTCTCCAGGGTTAGTGCGAAAAAGTCCTCCCCATGCTTTTGGATCCCCAGCTTGTCATAATCCGTGCTGGAATTGTATTCAAAATACCTGTCTGTGGCGATATCCACGGTATACAAAGCAATATAGTCGCCAAGCAAGGACATGATCCTTTTGTAGATGACTCTGGTCTGACGAATCCTGTCGCTGGCCTCCTTTTTGCTGACAAGGGTATCCACACAGTTTACACCGAAGATGATGTGCTTCTCATCACCCTCCATCCTAAGAGACTTCATGTTAACGTTTATGGGAACGCCTTCCTTCATCACCCGGTATCTGATCATAAAGGTTCCGCTATCCTCGATCTCCCTCAGCACATTTTCCTTTGTAAAGGCATCTACAAATTCCCGAACATCCTCCTTGTACAAAACACTCCAGGCATCCTCTCTTGCTGCTTCGAAAAAGTTGTTGCCCCATCTTTCAACCGTAATGGTCTCCTCGCCAACATCAGAACTGTATTCGATAAAGTCCTCAGTCTCCAGGTTCACATAAAAAATATTGAAGTAATCCGAAGCTAATGCTTTTGCGATATTTTCATAGCTCACCCCGTTTTTGACATCTGTCACAGCCATGACCGCAACAGCCGCAGCTTTTTTCCCTGTGATAGGATTCTCAGCTATCCTTCGGACAAAATAATGTACCACAGATCCGTCAGGAAGGCGGTCATTTACAAAGCTTGCCTTGCCATCCTCCATGGTCTGCTGTACGGCCTTGTCAAACTCCCTTCCGATGCCAAACTTTTCTATCACGGTTTCATAAGCCATCTGAATGTTTTTAAGTTCATAGCCGTAATAGCGGTTAATGAAATCCCTGTAAGACTGGTTGTGTCGCGGTATACTCAAACTACCATCCTTAAGTTCAATAATACCCATGGGTATGGTGTCAAAAAACTTTTGGAACTCATCATCAGAGCTTTGTGTCACCACCGACAGATCGTGTAGATTGATACGTCCGATAGTCTCATAGTAAAAAGCTTCATCCGGATTTTCAAATCCGATCTGTACTCCTTTTTCGTAGCGGTCAAGTATGGCGGCAAGAGGAATAGGCTTTGTGTAATAAAAGCCCTGGAGCTTTGAGCAGCCTATCTCACGTAAAAACTGAACCTGCTCCTCTGTCTCCACTCCTTCACAGATAGTATCAAGGCCCATAAATGACGCCATCTTCATCATCTCAGTAAGGATGATCTTGCCGTCATCACCGTCATTGAATTGCTGCATAAAATGCATGTCAAACTTGATAAGGTCAAAAGGCACACTCTGCAGAACATCGAGAGATGAATACCCACTTCCAAAATCGTCCATCCACACCGAAAAGCCCAGACTCTTGAAGCGGATAACCTGTTCCTTCATAAACTCAAAGTCCTGGCCGATCATGCTCTCAGTGATCTCTATGGTAAAGATGCTTCTGGAAAGTCCTGCTGCATCAACCCTGGCTGCTATCTCCTCAACAATGTCACAGGCATCAAAGTCTGTCCTGGATAAGTTGATGGACTGGGGAACCACATGAAGCCCCGCCGCTTTTTGGGTCTTTATCTTTTCAATCACCCGATCAACCACATAAAGGTCGATCCTGTTGACAAGCTGTGCCTCTTCTAAAACAGGGATGAATTCTATCGGGGGCAGTATCCCCTTTACAGGATCTACCCACCTTGAAAGAGCCTCCTCGTCACATACCCTGCCGTTTACGGCACGTACAATAGGCTGATAATATACCTCGATCCAACGCTCTGACAA
>CAMODS010000080.1 GCA_946611525.1 uncultured Lachnospiraceae bacterium
CTGGAAGGCCGTGTTTTTTATGGTGGCCTTGTCCTGTCATCCACCACGGACTTGTCAGCCTTTGCCCTGGTATTTCCTCCTTTGGATGATGAGGATAAATACCAGGTGCTTCCTTTCTTTTGGGTGCCGGAGGAGACACTTGATCTTCGAGTGAAAAGGGATCATGTAAATTATGACCTTTGGCAGAAGCAAGGACACCTTATGGTGACGGAAGGAAATGTCATCCACTATGGACGCATCGAGGCTTTCATTGAGGAGCTTGGTACTAAGTATAACATCAGATCCATCTGCTACGATCGGTGGGGAGCAACCCAGCTCTCACAGGATTTGGAGGATATGGGCTTCGAGGTAGTACCTTTCGGACAGGGCTATAAGGACATGAGTCCACCTACCAAGGAAATATACAAGCTGGTGCTGGAACAGAAGATTGCCCACGGTGGTCATCCTGTCCTGCGCTGGAACTTTGATAACATTTTTATACGCACCGATCCAGCGGGAAACATCAAGGCCGACAAGGAAAAGTCCACAGAGCGTATTGATGGGGCAATAGCAACTATCATGGCATTGGATAGGGCAATCCGCTGCGGCAATGATACCGGGGAGAGCGTGTACGACAACAGGGGACTTATTACTTTTTAGGAGGTTATTATGCATATTTTTGAAATAAAAAGAGAAGAGATTTCCGATACCCTTGAAAGGTTATATGAGGAGGAGCAGGAGAATTGCTCCAGCTATTCGATGTATGATGTTACGGAAATAAAGAATGATGATATCGGAGAAGACTGCATTATTGCAGATGGCATAGCTTTTAGGGTTACCGATCTTGAGTTGATTTTTGTGGAAGGGACATATTGTAGTTTTGATGAAGAAACAGGTGAGTGTGAGCCTGACTGGTCGCTTACCCTGATATATGATAATGTGCCGGATGATGAGTTTGATGTCCAGAAATATGTATATTTTGAGCAGGATCCTCCTGAAACAGCTATTCATAACTTCCTGAATATCATCCAATAATTTTAAGCATCATTGGTTTGAGGTCATTATATGATTATAACAAATGGATTGATCGTGATTAACACCTTCTTGTTAAGTCAAGTTAGCCCGAAAGTGCGTGACTGTTAGGTTTGGTGATGTTATACTAAGTCGCAGGGGAGGTGGTTTAAAATGGCAAAAAAAGATAGCCCTGCGTATAGATATGTTAATACTGCCGGACAGAACTTTCTGGCATTTTACCTTGAGGACATTATTTTGAACTTTGACAGGTTTGAAAATGATCCAGATTACAAAAGGGAAAAAATAAACGAATACTTTGAGAATCAAAACGGTTTCTATGATAAAAAATTTGGAAATACGTCATCACGTGTGTCCGCAGCACTTAGTATTATCAGAGATGGTTTAGTTCGAGAAGCACTAACGTTGATCGATGGATATTCAAAGGCAGTTCTTCCTGAAAGCGTGAAGAAAGCTAAAAACATGATGGCAAAAATAGATGTAGGAGAGTTAGTTCTTCCGTAGATTTGACATGAAATACCATTAGTAAATGCAGGTGCTTTAATGCGTAATGTACACAACATA
Source organism: uncultured Lachnospiraceae bacterium (assembly GCA_946611525.1). Taxonomy (GTDB): domain Bacteria; phylum Bacillota; class Clostridia; order Lachnospirales; family Lachnospiraceae; genus JAILEN01. The sequence continues at coordinate 1,576 of CAMODS010000080.1, forward strand.
AGCTAAGAATCATTGTGTACTAATGGTATTCATATATCCTTCTTAAAGAGTTAATGTACACATAACAAAAAACAAAGCACCCTTTAAGGAGGATAAAAGCATGGAAAAGAAAGTAAGTTACAGCGATTACAGCAGGGCATTACACGAGGCAAAAGCAAAGCTTGGGGACTTCCACATTGAACTTTACGACAGAGGATCACGGGAGAACAACTTCAGGATCGACATGGGAGTGAACTGGGGAGCACTTGGAACGGTAAGCGCAGAGGAAGCCACCGAGTTTGCAGAGGCACTTACCAAGGCAGCCGAGCTTGCCACCAACTTCCCTTACAACGGATACACAATTGAATATTAAAGCCAAAAAGAGCATCCTCAGGGGTGCTTTTTTGGTGGCATAATGTACACAACACGGGCCTTAGATCATTGTGTATTAATGGTATACACATATTCCTCCTTTAGAGCTAATATGCTTACAGCAAAAGGAAAACACCACCGAAGAAGGAGGGAAAAACCATGAAAAAGACAACAAAGTGGATCGTAAAGGCCTACACAGGAAACAAAACAGGATGGCAGGAGATCAAGGCTTTTGACAACCCGGCCGACGCAGACAATTGGCTTTGCAAGCACATCAAGGAAAACGGCTACAGCATTACAGACTTCAACATAGTAAGAAAGTAAAAGCAAAGGAGCATCGCCAAGGCGGTGCTTTTTTGGTGCAATAAAAAGAAAGAGGAACGATGATGGGAATTTTTTCGATATTTAGGAGCAGGGACAAGCCCAAGGATGCGACCAGCGGATCGGCATACCGATTTACGCTGGGGTATGCATCAAGCGGCAAGCGTGTGAATGAGCGCACATCCATGCAGATGACGGCTGTCTATGCATGTGTGAGGGTTTTATCGGAGGCAATAGCAAGCCTCCCCCTTCAGCTGTATCAGTACACCGAGAATGGCGGCAAGGAAAAAGCAGTGGATCATCCGCTGTATTTTTTATTGCATGATGAGCCCAATCCGGAGATGACATCATTTGTTTTCAGGGAAACGATGATGACCCACCTTCTGTTGTGGGGGAATGCCTATGTTCAGGTCATCAGAAATGGAAGGGGGCAGGTCATAGCCCTTTATCCTTTGATGCCAGACCGCATGGTGGTTGATCGAGATGATAAGGGGCGGCTCTATTACGAGTACACCATATCGGATGATGATGCAAAGACCATAAAGAGCAAGGACAGTACGGTTCGGCTTTCGCCGGAGGACGTGCTCCATATCCCGGCTCTTGGTTTTGATGGCCTTGTAGGATACAGTCCCATCGCCATGGCCAAGAATGCCATCGGTCTTTCAATAGCCGCAGAGGAGTATGGCTCGAAGTTTTTTGCAAACGGAGCCAACCCCAGCGGAGTATTGGAGCATCCCGGGACTTTAAAAGATCCCACCAAGGTGCGTGAAAGTTGGCAGGATACCTTTGGAGGAAGCCAGAGGGCCGGTAAGGTGGCAGTCCTTGAGGAAGGGATGCACTATACACCCATATCTATAAGCCCTAATGAGGCGCAGTTCTTGGAGACAAGGAAGTTTCAGATTGATGAGATTGCGAGGATTTTTAGGATTCCACCTCACATGATTGGTGATCTTGAGCATGCGACATTCTCAAATATCGAGAATGAGAGCTTAAACTTCGTCAAATACTCACTCGATCCGTGGGTGTGTCGTATCGAGACGGCCCTTAACAGGAGGCTTTTATCTGAAAATGAAAAGGGCACATACTTTTTCAAGTTTAATGTGGACGGCCTCATGCGTGGGGATTATCAAAGCAGGATGGAAGGCTATGCCGTTGCAAGGCAAAATGGCTGGATGTCATGTAATGATATAAGAAATCTTGAACAGTTGTCACCTATCTCTGATGAGGAGGGTGGCAATCTTTATTTGGTAAATGGAAACATGGTGCCTCTAAAGGACGCAGGGGCGGCCTATAGCAACGAAGGAAAGGAGGATAAACCGGATGACGAAGTTTTGGAACTGGAAGAATCTCAAGACAACCGATCAGGAAAGCGGCGAGGAACACACTGAGCGTGTGCTTACGCTTGATGGTACCATAGCTCCCGAGTCGTGGTTTGACGATGAGGTTTCGCCCAAGATGTTCTCGGATGATCTGTATGCCGGGGATGGGGACATCACCGTATGGATAAACTCTCCGGGTGGTGACTGTATCGCAGCGGCGCAGATTTATAACATGCTAAAAGCCTATGCCGGGAATGTCACCGTAAAGGTTGACGGTATAGCCGCATCGGCAGCATCGGTCATTGCCATGGCAGGAGATAAGGTGCTGATGTCACCCGTATCTCTTATGATGATCCACAACCCCAGTACGCTGGCTTTCGGTGATCATAACGATATGCAGAAGGCCATCGATATGTTAAACGAGGTCAAGGAGTCCATCATCAATGCCTATACGATAAAGACAGGGCTTTCGAGAGCCAAGTTGTCACATCTTATGGAAGATGAGACCTGGATGAACTCTGAAAAGGCCATGGAGCTCGGCTTTTGTGATGGTGTGCTTACCCGTGAGGGTGCAACAACCGATGATGCCGGGGAGAAGCCCAAGGCGATGATGTATTCGCCGAAAGCCGTAAACAACGTGCTTTTAAACAAGATAGAGAAGCATTATGGAAAGCCTGCGCATACTGTGGCAAAACAGGCTGAGATTATTGAAACTGGACGCTCTGTTGACGAGATCAACGGGCGTCTTTTGTTAATGAAGAACTTTATTTAATGGAGGTATTCAAATGAAGTTAAATGAGCTTATTGCTAAAAGGGCAGAGGTCTGGGAGGCAGCCAAGGCCTTTGTTGACGAGCATGCAAGGGAGAACGGAACACTCTCCGCTGATGATGCTGCCACTTATGACAAGATGGAGGCAGAGATTTCTGACCTTACATCTGCGATCGATCGGGCAAGAAGGGCAGAGGAGCTTGATGCAAGACTCTCCGAGCCTACATCACAGCCTATTATCACAAAGCCCGAGGCTCCCGTTGATGTGAAAAAGGGTCGTGCTTCTGACGAGTATCGTCAGGCGGCTTTAAATGCCCTGCGTACCAACTTCCGTCAGATTTCCGATGTTCTCACTGAGGGTATCGACTCTGATGGTGGTTACCTTGTCCCGGACGAGTGGGATAAAAGACTTATCGATGTGCTTGATGAGGAGAATATCATGCGTGGCATCGCCACCAAGATAAAGACATCCGGGGAGCATAAGATCAACATCGCTGCTACCAAGCCTGCGGCTGCGTGGATCGAGGAGGGTGGCGCACTCACCTTTGGTGATGCAACATTCGACCAGATCATCCTTGATGCCCACAAGCTTCATGTGGCCGTGAAGGTGACCGAGGAGCTTCTCTATGACAACGAGTATAACCTTGAGGGATATCTGATCAACCAGTTCGGCAAGGCTATAGCCAATGCCGAGGAGGATGCATTCCTCAATGGTGATGGTACAGGAAAGCCTACGGGCATATTCCATGCCACCAAGGGCGGACAGGTTGGTGTCACCACGGGTGCTGCTGATGCGATCACCTCTGATGAGATCATCGACCTCGTGTATTCCCTTAAGCGCCCTTACAGGAAGAAGGCATCCTTCATCCTTAATGATGCAACCCTTCCTTCCATCAGGAAGCTCAAGGACAATAACGGTGCATATTTGTGGCAGCCCGCACTCACTTCTGGTGAACCTGACCGCCTTTTTGGATATCCCATCAGGACATCCGCTTTTGCACCCGAGCTTGCAGCCGGAGGACCTGTCATGGCATTCGGTGATTACAGCTACTACAACATAGGTGACCGTGGCTCCCGTTCGTTTACGACATTGAAGGAACTGTTTGCTGGAAATGGCATGATCGGTTTCGTAGCCAAGGAGCGTGTGGATGGCATCCTCGTTCTCCCCGAGGCTATCAAGATCATGAAGATGAAGGCAGGCAAGGCCGCCAACAATGGCTGATAGTTATATGGAGCCGTCCCTTGTGGCTGCTCCTGTTTTTGGAGGTTATCATGGTAGTTTCCGTGGAAGAGGCAAAGGGATATCTTCGTGTTGATTATGACGAGGATGATGCCCTTATAGAAACGCTCATATCATCAGCAGAGCAGATTTGCATGGATATACTGCGCACGGATGATGCCGTGGTGCTATCCGAGGACAGGAACGGCAAAGTGGCAGTGCTGTATACGGTGGCATACCTTTACGAGCATCGTGAGGATGCCGACCATCATGCGCTGACATTATCGTTACGGGCTTTGCTGTCCGGGAGCAGAAAGGCAGGTTTTTGATGGATATCGGTCTGTTAAACGAGCGCATTGTCATACAGAAAAATGTCGTTACCACTGACGAGATAGGAAACCAAACGAATGCATGGGAAGAATATTATAACTGCCATGCTACGGTAGGTGGAGCGACCTTAATCTCTCAGAAGGAACAAGGCGGACAGCCCGTTGATGAGTCAGACCTTTCCTTTACCGTGCGGTATTGCAAAAAGACTGTTGATATCAATGTCACAGGGTACAGGGTCATGTTCAGAAATGAGATATATGACATTGTTGCCGTTGATTATATGAATTTCAAGAAAAAGTGCATCAAGATACGGTGCAGGAAGGTAAGACGATGAACATCCCCGTTGAAAAGCTGGCTGATACCGTCATGGACGGCCTTAAAGAGTATGCTTCCCTTGCCGCGGATGAGCTTAAAGCCTCCGTAAAAAAGGCAGGGCAGACAGCCAAGAAGGACATCAGGAAG
>CAMODS010000081.1 GCA_946611525.1 uncultured Lachnospiraceae bacterium
AACGGAGTATTCAACTTCGAGGGCGGCTGCTACGCAAAGGTTATAAACCTTGATAAGGACAGTGAACCCGACATCTACAATGCTATCAAGCGCGACGCTCTTTTAGAGAACGTTACCGTTGATGCTAACGGCAAGATCGATTTCGCAGACAAGAGCGTTACCGAGAATACCCGCGTATCTTATCCTATCAACCATATCGATAAGGTAGTTCTTAATGTTCGTGATACATCCTCAGGCCCCGCTGCACAGAACGTTATCTTCTTGTCAGCAGATGCATTCGGAGTACTTCCTCCCGTATCCATCCTTACACCTGAGCAGACTCAGTACTACTTCCTTTCCGGCTTCACAGCAAAGCTTGCAGGTACAGAGCGTGGTATCACAGAGCCCACACCTACCTTCTCAGCTTGCTTCGGTCAGGCTTTCCTTGAGCTTCATCCTACAAAGTACGGTGAGGAGCTTGTAAAGAAGATGGAAAAGTCCGGTGCCAAGGCTTACCTGGTTAACACAGGCTGGAACGGCACAGGCAAGCGTATCTCCATCAAGGATACACGTGGTATCATCGACGCTATCTTAAACGGCGATGTTCTTAAGGCACCCACCAAGAAGATCCCCATCTTCGACTTCGAGGTTCCTACAGAGCTTCCCGGCGTTGATCCTGCTATCCTTGATCCCCGTGATACATACGGCGACGCTTCCGAATGGGAAGAGAAGGCAAAGGATCTTGCAGATCGCTTCATAAAGAACTTCAAGAAGTACGAAGGCAACGATGCAGGAAAGGCTCTTGTGGCAGCAGGCCCCAAGGCATAAGACACATGAATCAGTTGTCACTCAAAGCGTTGTGAAGAGTCTTTAAGATTCTACGTCGCAGTGCTTTCAGATGACGGTAATATAAGATGACTATACCGTGGGTTTCTGCGGTATAGTCGTTTTTGTAAAAGGAGGCAGATGAGATGAAGTTTAACAGGTTTTTGGCTTTTGTGATGGCCACCGCTGTGGCAGCCGGTACCGTGTTCGGCAACGGAGCGTACACGCCGGAGGTTTTTGCGGCAGCACCACGTGCACTGGTGGGATCGGAGTTTACCGATACGGCTAAAAATGCCGGCGCAGATTCCTCGGGTATCACAGATGTCAATTTCACCTACAGATTTACACAGGTAAATGCCGGATCCGCTGAGGTGGTTCTGGTAAATGCAGAGAGTAAAAACGGTGGTGCACTAAAGGCTTTTAACGTACAGACATCCATCTCATCCGAAGGAGCAAGTGCATATACGGATGCACATGGAAGCGCATTTTCAGCCTCCAATATCAAGATAGTGGGAGTGGATCTTGACGGAAAGAATTTCTCATCCACAGACCAGATCCAGAACATCAATCTGGCCCCTGCAGCTGAGATCCTTACATCCATAAAGATCCAGAACTTTACCTACTCTGAGTCCTCAGCGAAAAAGCTTTCCCTGGGACTTTCAGGATCCACAAATAAGTTTAAGGACGTAAAAGAAGTGGACTTTTCCGGCAGCCATGTACGTTTTGATTCATCTTCACAAAACGACAACGTGGGAGTCATTTTGGCCGGAAATGAAAAGACATTAAAGACTCTTGATATTTCAGATATCTACGACGGTGTGGACAACTACAACTCTGTAGCAGGTGTTACCACATCCATAGATCTGAAAAAGTTTACGGCACTTACAAAGATAGATCTTTCCGGAAATGTCGGTCTTGTAAACGTGGCCATTGCACCTGACGTGGTGGAGAACAATGCTTTTACCACCATTGATATCTCGGGCTGCAAGTCTTTGGTGAACCTTTCAGCCATTGCCTCCGGCAAGGATATTTCAAAGTACCGTGAATACAATCCCGGGATCTATCAGGGCATCCGCTTTATCACAAACGGCGGCAATACCGGTTCATCCACCCTTGATCTTTCCAATTACAGTATGAAGGCAATAGATGTAGAGTATGCATCCTTAAAGGGCTTTGTGGCACCCGCCGGCAGCGGCAAGCTTACGGTGGACCTTTCCCACAATTATCTTCAGAAGCTGGACCTTTCAAAGGCAAAGGGTGATCTTCAGTCACTTACGGTAAATGAGAACCAGCTTTTGGATATTGATCTTTCCGGTCAGACGGCATTGGGGACACTCAGGGCAGACAGCAACTATTTGACATCCCTGGATATTTCCCCCGCCACATCCCTTACAAATGTATCCCTGGTGGACAACTACATTCCGGACAGTAATTTTAAAAGAAGTGATTCCCAGAAAAACAGAACGCTGTCCAAACAAAAGAAGCTTACAGCAGCTTTTACCATGAACGGTGATGGCGGTATGGCGTCTGCTTCCAATGATACAAAGGGATCTGTAAATACAAACAGTAACGCAAACCTCTATGTTATGCTGGGTGTGGCAGGTGCTCCCGAGGGCTTTGCCAAAAAGCTGGCAGATACGGTAAGCTGGGATGAGGCTTCACCTTCAAGCGGAGCCATCACATTGGCCGGCAAGCCTTCAGTGTATTATACTTCCGATACCTACATCGGAAAGCTCATGGGCTGCAAGTCAGTGGTGGTTGCAAGCACTCAGGTTTATGGCTCTGATAAGCCCAGAGGCGGCGAGACCGTGACAGCATACTTTGGTGGTGACAAGGATACCATTTCCATAGCTACCGAGGATGTGTACACACTTTCCACAGACGTGGTCACAGGTATTTCAAACCGCAATACCATAGAGACTATGAAGGACGAGATAAAGGCATCCGCCATGTTTGACTATCCCCAGCTGGCAGTCAGAAAGAGCGGATCTGCAAATATAAATGTTTCTTCGGACAACCCCAGCGGTACAGTTGGCGGTCATGCAAACGGACTGGGCAAGACCCTTTATAACTGCCTTGCATCATCATCCACCCAGAATGCGGCTCAGCTTTGCAGCCTGGTGGGTACACTCAACATAGGTTATAAGTTTAACAACTATGTGGATGGAAATTTACCCGTTAAAGCCGGCGGCAAAGTCAGTATGCAGGACTCTGACAAGTCCATAGCAGCCGAGTACGATGAGGTGAAGTACAGCATCGGCTTTTCAGCCAACGGCGGCAGCGGCACCATCGACAAGATGACAGACCTTGCTTATTCCGACAACATCAGCCTTCCGAAGAGCGGTTTTGACAATGCCCGTGGTACCTTTATCGGATGGAAGAGAGAAAACTCCACTCTTTCGGAAAACGGTGGCGCCAGACTGTTTATAGGCGGCAAAGCCACTCCCGGAGTTTTGGATGCCGCAAAGACAAACGTGGTATTTTTTGCAATGTGGAAAGCCGATGACAGGACCATCAATCTCAAGGCAAGCTCTGCAAAGTTAAACCTTGGTGATGTGATAAATGTGGCAGACCTCGAGCCCAAGACGGTTGACAACAACGGCCTGTCATACAATGAGTGGGACGGCTCCACCAAATCAGCCATTTCATCCCAGCCCAGGTACGGTTATTTTACTTCTGATGACAGCGTCATCGCCTACAATGACAAGGGCGCATTTTACGCCACGGGCGCAGGTGAGGCCACCATCTATGTATATGATGTGACAAATTCACTCCATGCAGTGGGAAGCCTGAACGTAACTGTGGCCGGCGGTAAAAAGACTACCACGACTACCACAGATGAGGGAAAGACAAAGACCGATACACCGTCAACGGACGGAAGCTACACAGTCGGTGGCATGACCTATGTGAAGTCTGGCAATGACATGATCCTTAAAAAGGCTTCCTCAACAAAGAGCAGCGTGACTGTAAATACCGTTAAGATAGATGGAAAGACCTACAAGGTAGTCGGTATCGGAAACTCGGCTTTCAAGGACAATACCACTCTAAAAAAGGTAACCATCGGGGCGAATGTGAAAAAAATTGGCCAGACAGCATTTTTGCGCTGCAAGAACCTAAAGACCGTGGTCATCAAAACGAAGAAGCTTACGAAGGGCTCCACGGTTGGCAAGAATGCATTCAAGACCATTCATAAAAAGGCTACCATAAAGATAGTAAGCTCTGCCTTTACAAAGACTCAGAAAGTCCTTAAGAAAAAGGCAGGCATCGCAAGTACGGTGAAGGTGAAAAAAGCATAGGTTATCCAGGACGCCGGGATGTCATCCCGGGCGTAGCGAAGGATCTTAACAAGGAGCATACTTTTGCAAACAAGAAACCAGATACATCAGGAATTACAAAAATACTACGACGACAGCGCCAATCATTTGGTGCTGTTGTCCGGTTCTGACCGTAGTGAGAAGGAAAGTTTTCTCATGCGGTTTTGTCAGGATAAAAAGAGCTTCTACTACCGGGGACGTCATGCCTCCGGTGCCAAGCAGCTGGAGCTTTTTTCAAGTCAGGTTGCTAAGACCTACGATGTAAAGCTTCAAAAGAATACCTACGACGAGTGCTTAAACCGCATTAAAAGCGGGGATGCTTCAAAGCTTGTTGTGGTGATCGACGAGCTGCCTCTGATCACTCATAGCGAGCCCTCCTTTTTTGAAAGTATCATAAAGTTGAAAAAGCGTCAGCTCTATCCCGGTCCGGTGCTCATCATCGCAACGGCGTCATCCCTTTCCTATGCTGAGGGGGATGCTCATGAGCTTTACGGCGACGGGTTTTCCTATTTTGACAGTGTGCTGACACTTCCGGACTACAACTTTTTGGAGGTGGTGAGAGTGCTACCCGGCAGTTCCATGACGGATGCACTTTCGGTATATGCCATTACCGGCGGTGTGCCCGCGTATATGTCCCACTGGAACCGCAGCCGGTCCGTCAGGGAAAACGTGATATCGCTTATCCTGTCACCCCACGGAGCGCTGTTTAATGAGGCTGAGCGCTACATTGGTTCTGAGCTTAGGGAGCTTTCGGTGTATGAGACCATTTTATACGCCATGGCCTGCGGTAACGAAAAGCTCAATGATATCTATCAGTATACCGGTTATCCCAGGGCAAAGATCTCCGTGTATCTTAAAAATCTTGCATCTTTTGAGGTGATAGAAAAGGTGGTGTCCTTTACCTCGGGAGGCTGGGAGAATACGAAAAAGGGCATCTATCGTATCAGGGAGCCTTTTATAGATTTCTGGTTCAAGTTTGTTTACGCTCACCAGTCCGAACTCTGGCAGATGAAGCCGGAGGAGTTTTATGACAGGTTTATAGAGCCGGATATCAGAGGTTATCTGGACCGTATTTTTGAAAGAGTCTGTAGCGAGTACATCGAGCTTTTGTCGTCGGTGGGCAAGACTCCTATCAGGGTTTCATCCATCGGCACCTGGATCGGAAAGGACGGCACCATCGACATTGTGGGGGCAGACGAGGAGCGCAATACAGTCGTGGGTTCCTGTCACTGGGGCGATACCCCCATGGGAGAGGAGAGCTACGAGAATCTTTTGGCATCCATGAAGCTTGCCAGGCTGTCTGCCGAGGCGGTTTATCTGTTTTCCGGGAACGGCTTTACTGATGGACTTAAAAAGCTGGTGGAGTCGGGCAGGAATGTTAATCTTATCGACCTGGAGGAACTGTGATGGCAAAGGCGCTTTTTATCGCGGAGAAGCCTTCTGTCGCAGCTTCCTTTGCGGAGGTTTTGGGAGAAAAGCTTTCCTCCCGAGACGGCTACCGTGAGGGGGAGCATGCCATTGTGACCTGGTGCGTGGGTCATCTGGTGGGCATGAGCTACCCCGACAAGTATGACGAAAAATTTAAAAAGTGGCGATTTGACACGTTGCCTTTTTTGCCGGAAGAGTATCTGTATGAGGTGCTTCCGGGGACGAAAAAGCAGTTCGACATCGTATGCGGGCTGCTCAATCGTGATGATGTGGACCGGATCTATGTGTGCACCGATGCAGGACGTGAGGGAGAGTATATCTACCGTCTGGTGCGGCAGATGTCCGGGGTCTCCGGCAAGGCAGAAAAGCGTGTGTGGATCGATTCCCAGACCGAGGAGGAGATGAAGAGGGGTATCCGTGAGGCAAAGGATATCTCGGAGTATGACAATCTTTCCACCTCGGCTTATTTGCGTGCCAAGGAAGACTATCTCATGGGCATAAACTTTTCAAGGGTTTTAGCTCTGCGATACGGCCGTGTCATGGCATCGTTTTTGAATATGGATTTTTGCAAGGTGGCTGTGGGCCGCGTCATGACCTGTGTGCTTGGCATGGTGGTCCGTCGTGAGAGGGAGATCAGGGGCTTTGAAAAGACGCCTTTTTACCGG
>CAMODS010000082.1 GCA_946611525.1 uncultured Lachnospiraceae bacterium
CAGCAGCACGGCTACGGCGAAGATCGCCCTTTCTCTGAGGTCCGTCAAGTGTCATCTGATCACCTGTGTAAGCGTGGATGGTTACCATGATACCGCTCTGGATGGGAGCGTACTTGTTAAGAGCATCAGCCATGGGAGCAAGGCAGTTTGTTGTGCAGCTTGCTGCGGAAATGATGGTATCCTCAGGCTTAAGTGTGGTGTGGTTTGTGTTATAAACGATAGTGGGAAGATCATTTCCTGCAGGTGCGGAAATAACAACCTTACGTGCACCGGCATTGATGTGAGCCTGTGCCTTTTCCTTTGAGGTATAGAAACCTGAGCACTCAAGAACAACGTCTACATTGAGCTCACCCCAAGGGCAGTTGTTGGCATCAGGGAAAGCATAGATCTTGATCTCCTTGCCGCATACTGTGATGGAATCATCAGAATATGTAACCTCATCATAGTGCTCGAACTTACCCTGTGAAGAATCATACTTTAAAAGATGTGCAAGCATCTTGGGGCTTGTAAGGTCGTTTATTGCTACTACCTCGTAACCCTCTGCTACAAACATCTGACGGAAAGCCAGACGACCGATACGTCCGAATCCATTGATCGCAACTCTAACTGCCATGTCAATCTCCTCCTATAAATAAACTTTATTTTAAAAGAGCCCTCCGCTCTTTTTGACACTGTTACATTTTAAACAATATCCCCAAAAAAAGCAAGCAAAAATACCACTTATATCATAAAGCCGGTGGTGTCTTTATAAGAACCGTATACATTATCCATTTTACAAGGGCATTTCGTGTATTATCCTGCTGATATAAACGGCCTGGGAAGTAAAACCGATCTCCTTTAATCTAAGGGCCACCCCATCAAAGCCGTCAGCCACATTTTCGGGCTTGTGTGCATCGGAACCTATGGTGATAAGCCTGCCTCCCATATCATAGTAAAGCTTTATGATCTCATAGGATGGGTTGGGCTCGGTCATATTATTCCTGAAGCTTCCCGTATTAATCTCCAGAGCCTTTTCGTTCTTTATAAGAAACTGGAGGATCTCTTCTATTATGGGTCTGTGCTTATAAAAGCTCATGCTGCCAAGTGACTGGCCAAGGTGTCTTATGCCGTAGCGTACCACATAATCCAGATGACCAAGTGCATCAAAATCAGTAAAAGTCAAAAGATTTTCCTTCATGCATTCCAGATACTCGCCGTAGGCCTCGTCAGCACTTCTGTCCTTAAAAAACTCCGGATAATACGGATCCCTTTTATCCACCACATGGATGGATCCTATGACAAAGTCAAAGGTCACCTTGTTTAAAAACTCCCTGTGACGCTCCGCCAAATGAGGCTGAAGCCCTATCTCTATACCCTTTCTTATCTCTATGTCCGGGTTTTGAGTCATGGCGAGATTCATGGCATCCAGATAGCTGTAAAAGTCCAGATCAAATAGTCCCGGCTCGTTGGGGTAATTCCAGTCCAGGTGATCCGTAAAGACCATCCCCTTTAGGCCCTTTGACCGGCCGGCATTTATCATATCATTAACCCTTGCCGTGGAGTCTCCGGAAAACTCCGTATGAAGATGTGTATCCCAAGTTATCATGTTTAATCCTTTCTTCCTCTTTTTTCACTTCATTTATTTTTACATTATTGTCTCTGATATAATATCACAGCGTTCACAACAGATATCCAACAGTATTCATAATAGACTAACAGATGATCCCTCCTGCCACTAAAATGTCGCCATCGTAAACGGCAACTGTCTGGCCGGGGGTGACGCCGCGGACCGGATCATCAAAGGTGATTTTGTATCCGGTGTCAGATATCCTTTCGCCGTGACAGGCGGCGCCGGAGTTGGAATAGCGCACACGGGCGGTATATAGCTTTTGGTGATCAAGATCCGGTTCAGAGATAAAGTTCCATGAATCGGCAGTCAATTCCTTCACATAAAGATCCGTGCCTAAAATCACCTGATTTTTTTCCACATCAATGCGATTAACAAAGATGCGTTCACCTAAGGCTATGCCTAAGCCCTTACGCTGGCCTATGGTGTAATTGGTGATGCCCTTATGCCTGCCTACCACTGTCCCGTCGGTAAGTACAAAGTCTCCCTCGGGAGGAAGCTTATCTCCCAGACGATCACGTAAAAATCTTCCGTAGTCATTGTCATCTATAAAGCAGATGTCCTGGGAGTCTTTTTTTTCGGCGGAGGTGAGTCCAAGGTGCTTTGCGATATTCCTGATCTCGTCCTTGGTGTAGTCTCCCAGCGGAAGCAGGGTACGGGACAACTGATCCTGTGACAGCTGTGCCAAAACATAGGACTGATCCTTTTTTTCATCCGCCGCTTTCATGACACCATATCTGCCATTAGCCAAAAGCTTTACCTTTGCATAATGGCCTGTGGCTACATAGTCTGCACCAAATCTGTCGGCGGCCTCCATCAGAAGCTTCCATTTGATGGTTGGATTACAGCGGACACAGGGGTTTGGAGTCCTGCCGTGGAGATATTCATCAGTAAAATATGAAATAACCTCCCTTTCAAACTCCGGTTTGCCGTGGATGATATGATGACTAATGCCCATCTCATCCGCATTGGCCCGGGCCTCGGTGGCATCCTCGCAGACCTCCGGCTCATCCCGCCAGAGCTCTAATGTCACACCTATGACTTCATATCCTTGTTCTTTTAAAAGATGGACACATACGGAGGAGTCAACTCCCCCGGACATGCCCACTACCACTTTTTTTGACATTACAGTCTTTTCTCCTAAGCTATATCAATATGGGATGCTTATCATAATCTGACCTTTGTAAGCTTTGGTCGCTCTACCCCCTCCGGCACGCAAAGTGTAAGCCGATAACCCGGATAGTCATATTCATAAAAAATATAATGACCTTCATCCAGGTTTACGCTTTGTCTGTCATAGTCTGTCCTAATATCTTTTCGGGAATAAAGTGACAACCCCTCTCCCACAAGCTTTGAAAGAGCCTCCCGGTATGTCCATATCCGGTAAAACTCATCCTCGCTTTTTATAGCCGTCTCTACTCTCTCATATTCATGCTTATAAAAAAAGCGCCGCGCCAGCTTCATGTAGTCTTTTGCCCTGCCGATGAGCTCCACATCCACTCCCACAGGGGAATCTCCCACAGCCATCACCACAATATCCCCGGAATGGGAGATGTTGAAATGATACCCGTCATAGGGCTTTAAAAAAAATGGTTTGCCATGACTTCCTTTTTCGATCTCAGGTCTTATATCACCAAAGGTTAAAAAGAGTACTTTGTCATAGAGCACATCCCTTGCTTCTTTAAGCCCCAGGCCTGTCCCGGTTTTGTCAAAACAGTAAAGCTTCATGCTAGATCTGCCGCTGTCTGACTATCTCATAAGCCAGCACTCCGCAGGCCACGGACGCATTCAGTGAATCGATATCTCCCTGCATGGGAATGGAAGCGATCATGTCACAGTTCTTTTTTACAAGGGGTGATATACCGTCACCCTCGTTACCGATCACAAGTCCGATGGAACCCTTTAAGTCCAGATCATACATTCTTGTTCCGTCCATATCCGAAGCCACAAACCACATACCTTCTTTTTTAAGGCTTTCCATGGTCTTACTGATATTTGTGACCTTTGCCACCGGGGTGTAGTTGATGGCACCGGCTGAAGCCTTTGCCACGGTGGATGTAAGTCCGCAGGCCCGGTGAGCCGGGATGATCACCCCATGTGCACCTGCCAGGTTCGCCGTACGGATGATGGCCCCCAGATTGTGTGGATCCTCTATACCGTCCAAAAGGATCAAAAATGGAGATTCGCCCTTTTCTCTGGCGTCCTCAAGCATTTTTTCCACCGTACTATAGGAATAGGCTGCGATCATGGCAATAACACCCTGATGCTTCTTTTCAGGGGAAAGCTGATCCAGCCTCTCTTTGTTGACATAGTTTACGTATATGTTTTGTTTTTTTGCTTCTCGCAAAATGGTCTGAATGGGGCCGTCCTTGGAATGCTCCAAAACGTAGAGCTTGTCCACTGTAGTGTCGCTTCTGAGTGCTTCAAGCACTGCATTCCTGCCCTCGATCACTGATGATGCATCTCTCATACATATCTCCCTATAGATTCTTGTCACTCCGGGACCACAGGTTTCTTGTCATTCTGAGGTCGAAGAATCTTATTAAAATTGAATCTGCTTCATAAGCTCAAATATCCGCTCTGTCCGGCCCGTCATAAAGAGATACCCAATCAGCGCCTCAAGTCCCGTAGCCTTGTGGTAATCCGCAGCGCTGGCATTCTTAGCCATGGTCTTTTGGTGTGAGTTCCTGCCACGGCGCATGACATCTGCCTCCTCATCGGAAAGCATAGGTTCTATCTTTTCGTATATCCTGGCCTGAGAAGAAGCCTTTACCACCATGGCACATTTTTTATGCATTTTGTTTACGGAGATATTGCCCTCTCCTATGACTGCAGATCTGACAAAAAGATCAAATACGGTATCTCCGATATAGGCAAGCACCGATGGAGAATATGACCTGATGTCCTTTTTATCCAGATCATAGAGCTTAAGTATGGAATCGTAGCTTATATCCGTTCCCATTTAACTCCCTCTCTGGTGTCCTTTAGCTGTATGCCCTTTTTCAAAAGCTCATCCCTGATCTCATCTGCACGGGCAAAGTTTTTATCCTTTTTAGCCTGCTGACGCTCAGCGATCAAAGCATCGATATCAAAGTCCAGCTCCTCCTCCTTTTTTTCGAGGATGATGCCAAGAACATCCGATAAGGTATGAAGTCTGTCATAAAGCGCTCCTGCCTGTGATGCATCAAGGCTGTTTGCATTCTGGTTTGCAAAGCGCACAAACTCAAATATGGCAGAAATGGCATCAGCGGTGTTGAAATCGTCATCCATGGCATCCTCGTACTTTGTAACAAAGCAGTCGGTATCCTTTATCACATCGCCATCATAGACGGCGCCCTCCACGCCCGAAGTCCTGCCGCTGTTTTTAATGTCAAAAAGCTGTCCTGCGCAGGTGAGTATCCTGTCCAGTGAGTTCTTGGCTGCCTCCATAAGCTCGGCAGAGAAATTGAGCGGGCTCCTGTAATGTGCCGAAAGCATGAAAAATCTCAGCACCTGAAGGTCATATTTTTCGGATATCTCCCTGACAGTAAAGAAGTTGCCCAGGGACTTTGACATTTTTTTATTGTCAATATTCAAAAATCCGTTGTGCATCCAGTACCGGGAAAACTGCACACCGTTGGCGCCCTCAGACTGGGCTATCTCGTTTTCATGATGTGGAAAGATCAGATCCTCACCGCCGGCATGGATGTCTATCTCATCACCCAGATATTTTTTAGCCATAACGGAGCACTCGATATGCCAGCCGGGACGACCGTCACTCCAGGGAGACTCCCAATAGGGCTCCCCCTCCTTTTTGGGCTTCCAGAGTACAAAGTCAAGCCAGTCTTCCTTGCCCTCTTCACCGGTCACCTTTATATCCCTGTGACCTGACTCCAGATCCTCGATATTCTTGTGGGAAAGCTTGCCATAATCCGCATCGCTTTTAACCCTGTAATAAACCGTACCGTCTGCTGCAGCGTAAGCGTGACCTTTTTCGATCAGGGTGGAGATCATCTCGATCATGCCCTCTATCTCCTGGGTAGCCCTGGGATGCGTAGTGGCCGGGCGGACATTGAGTGCCTCCATATCCTTTTTGCACTCATCTATAAAACGGGCCGCAACCTGCTCGGAGGTACTCCCCTCCTCAATGGCCTTTTTGATGATCTTGTCATCCACATCCGTAAAGTTGCTGACGTAGTTTACTTCAAATCCCCGGTACTCGAAATATCTCCTAACAGTATCAAAAACTATCATGGGTCGTGCGTTACCGATGTGAATATAGTTGTACACCGTGGGGCCGCACACATACATACGGACCTTTCCCGGTTCTATGGGTTTAAACTCCTCCTTGCTTCGGGAAAGTGTATTAAAAATCTTCATTACTTATATCACCTTTCATCACTCGTTTGGGACATCCGCTACAGCCTGCACAGGCAGGGGCTGACATGTCGGACGAGCCCTCATATATACTCTCTATCAAAGCCACAGCCGAAGCGGCGATGCCTTCCTGCCTGCCGGTAAAGCCCAGATGCTCCTCGGTAGTAGCCTTTATATTTACCATGTCCGGCGAACACTTAAGTGCCGCAGACACGTTTTCTTTCATTTGGG